>JBKJOI010000338.1:0-3913 GCA_046595695.1 Haliangiales bacterium
CGTGGCGGAGCGGGCGGAGATCTGCAGACGCAGGGCACGCAGGGCGCGGGGATGTCTCCGGCCGGATCCGGTTCCGGGGGCGTCATGCCGAACGCCGGCAGCGAGCACCAGGACGGCAACGGCGCGCCCCCTACGGGCGGTGGTGGGCACGGCGGCCGCGGTGGCCAGTCCGGCAGCGAGTTCGGCTCCGTCTGGCAACCTGGCGGCAACCCGGGCGGCGGTGGTGGCGGCGGCGACGTCGTGATGGCCGGCCAGGGCGCGCCGAACGGCCGGCCGCCGGGCCAGCCGGGCCAGCCGGGCCAGCCGAGCCCTCCGGGCATGGGCAAGCGACGGCGGCGAAGGCGGCGGCGTGGCGGCGGGACCGTCTACGTGCCCGGGCAGCCGGGCGGCGGCGCGGGTCTCTCCGGAGACGGCGCGTCACCGTCGGGCGACGGCGGCGGGTCAGCACCGCCGTCCTCGCCTCCTGCGGCCGCTCCAGGCGATCGCAACGACTCCGAGTAGCGCGCCGCGGCGACCTCGCCGCCTTCCTCTTCCGCCTCCTCCTCTGATCCCTGCGCGCTCGACACGTGTTGCTGCTGGGCTGCGCCTTACGCATTGCGCCTGCGTCTTTCCACATCGCTTCCGCTTTTCCCCTGCATCCTTCACCGCTGCCACGCCATACGAGTCGAGCGGGGGCTCGTCTGCATCAAAGTCATCAACGTAGGTAAAACCCGGACACACGTGTCTGATTCTTCACGCCTCGCTGCAGCGCAAGTGACTGAAATGACGATAAGTAGCCTCCGGCACGACCTCTGCAATTCGGCTCGGCACATGTCCCGGCATCGATCCATCGCCACCTCGCTCGCCGTCGCAGCGGCGCTCCTGTTCGCTGCCGCCGCGAACACCGGATGCGCAGCCTCTTCCGTGGAAGAGCGCGCCCGCGAGCACGCCGCGGATCGGCTGGGCGTCGACGCCAGCACGCTGCGCGTGACCGTTCGCTCGGATCTCTCCACCCCGAAGCACGCGGTGCTGCGAGTGAGCGCGCGGGGCCGCGACCGCGAGCTGACCGTGGCGGTCGCGCGCGGTGGTGGAGCCCTCCTGGTCGACGGGCTCGAGCCCGACGCTTTCACCCGGCTCGCCGGCGCCGAGCGCATGGGCGAGCGCTTCGAGGAGCTGGGCGGCGCGCGCGTCGCCGGCTGGTTCGGCGCGCTCTCGGCGGGACGCCCGTGCGGCGAGCCGCTCATGAGCCCCGAGCAAGGAGAGTCCGTGCAGGTGGAGAAGCTCACCGACGGCGCGCACCGGATGTCGTACCGGTTCTCCGAGGGTGACAAGGTCATGCGCTGCCGGCTCACCGTCGCGAGCGACGGCAGCGTGCGCGAGGTCTACGCCGAGGCCGCGCCGGTCGCGCGCGCCACGTCGTCGTCCGCGACCACACTTTCTCGTTAGCGTCGTTCAGCGCGCCGGGCTTCTGGCGCGCGCCTGCGTCGTGCTAGCGTCCATGCCCATGCGGATCGCCCTGTTCGTCTGTGCCGCGCTCTCCGCGGCAGCCTGCGCCGAGAATCCCTACCAGCCGAAGGAGCAGGCTGCGAAGCCGGTCGGGCCCGCGCCGCAGCTCGAGGGCGTCGATCCTGACAAGTTCGACTGCCGCACCTTCCTGCCCGAGGCCGAGGTCGCGACCGCGGCGCTCGGCGAGGTCCGCTGGACGCCCGCCGACATGCCCGGCTCGCCCGGCACGCCGATGGCGTGCGTCTACGTCTCGGTAGTGCAGCCGCCCGAGCCCGCCGACGCTGCCCCGGTGCGGCGCGGACCCGACGCGGGCCCGGTACCCTCGAAGGGCATCCAGGCCTGGCAGTTCCACCTGGACTGCCGGCCGGTCGCCATCGGGGACGCGCAGGGGATCATCACGCAGATGAAGGCGCTCGAGGGCACCAAGGATCTCGGGCTCGGACGCGGCGCCGTCGATCACACCAACGCGCGCGTCGTCGCTGTCGACGACGACACCGACTGCGCCGCCTACGTCGTCGGTCCCGACGAGACCTCGCGCGCCGCGCTGGCGCGCCTGGTGCTGACCAAGCTCACCAAGACCAACATGCCGCGCAGCCCGCGCGCCGCGCGCTGAGGCGCGGGAACGCGCCGACGCGCCGCGCTGCTAGAACTCGTAGCCGGCGTAGAGGTTGATCGAGAAGGTCCAGTCGGCGCGCAGGTTCTGGTCCTGCTCGATCACGCCCGCGTCGACGTCGACGCTGGACAGGCGCTGCACGAAGTAGAAGCGGCGCGCCTCGCCCTGCACGAACAGGATGGGCAGGAGCTGCAGGCGCACGCCCGAGAACAGCACCTCGTTTTCGCCGTCGCGCGTCAGCGTCAACGTCAAGACACACGTTGCCATGGATCGAGACGTCATCTCGAAGCGTGCCCCCATGGCCCGCTTTGTCGCACGGGCGCGCGCGTCCGGGCGGGGCGTGCCGCGCGCGCGAAGCCCCGTGCCGGGGCACCCGACCGTGGCCTTGCTAGTTGAGGTCGACGTGCTTGGCCAGCTCGCCTTCGGACATCTTCGTGTAGTCGTGGTCGACGCTCCTCACGACGCACGCCGCCAGCGGAGCCTGGAGCTCGGAGCGCAGCTGACCGAGGAACTTCGGCGGCGCCACCAGCACCAGGCGCTCGAAGGTCCCCTGCTGGCGCCCGGTCTCGAGCTCGCCGACCAGCTTGCGGGCGAAGTCGTGCTCGCCGCGATCTTCATGCCCCTCGCTGGTCTTCTCGCGACTGTGCTCGCGGTCGACCTTGCGCACCAGTTGCCAGGGGAGCGTCGCGTCCTCGACCAGGAAGAGACGAGCGTGACTACCATCGCCGACGAGAATCCAGGTTTGAGCCATGGCTTGCCCAATAGCATGCCCTGGCTCGCGCGCCCGCTTTAGTCGCGCCGGCCGCCGCGCAGCCAGCGCGCGAGCGCCTCGAGCAGCCCCAGCCCGAGCTCCGGGCGCGCCGCCAGCACGGCCAGGAAGGCGTCGCGCGGCAGGCGCAACAGCTGCGCGTCCTCGACGACCTCGACGGTCGCGGTGCGCAGGCCGCCGTCGACGAGCGCGAGCTCGCCGAAGCCATCGCCCGGGCCGAGCTCGGCGAGCGCCACCGCGACGCCGGCGCCCGCGTCCGCGCGCGACGCGCGCAGCCTCCCGCTGTGGACGACGAAGAGCGCGTCGCCCGGCTCGCCCTCGCGCATGACCACGCGGCCGCGCGGTACGTCCTCGAGCGCGCCCGCGGCCCCGAGCTCGCGCAGCGCCTCGCCGGGCACGCCGTCGAAGAGCGGCGTGCGCCGCAGCGCCGCGAGTCGCCAGGCCTCGTCGTCGAGACCGCCGGCGAAGACGCGCTCCAGCCAGGGGTCGAGCGCGCGCACCGCCGCCGCGGCGCGCGCGTCGGGCGGCGCGCGCGGCGGCGCCAGGAACGCCTCGACGACGGCGAGCAGCGGGCGGCGCGTCTCGCCGCGCGCGACCTCCTGCAGCAGATCGAGGCCGCCGCGCCGATCGAGCTCGTCCTCGGCGCGCAGCCGGCGCGCGGCGGCGACCACGGTCGCCGGGTTGCCGGCCAGCGCGACCAGCTCGAGCGCGCGCGACAGGCACTGCGCGGTCTGGCGCGCGAGCTCGTCCTCGTGCCACGCCCGGCGCGCGCCCGCCGGCGCGCGCGCCGCGAGGTAGGCGGCAAGACGCTCGAGCTCGCGCCGGGTCGCGCGACCGACCGCCGCGGGTGGCGGCGCGCCGCGGCCGTCGCGCGCCCGCTTGGCCAGGCTGCGCGCCGCGGCCTCGCGCACGCCCGCGTCGGCGTGCGAGAGCCACTCGATCAGCAGCTCCTCGGCGGCGCGCAGATCGCTGCCGCGCAGCGCGCGCGCCAGGCGGGCGCACACCCGGCCCGCGTCGGCGCCGAAGCCGCGCGCGGCCGCCGCGAG
>JBKJOI010000366.1:0-9561 GCA_046595695.1 Haliangiales bacterium
GCCAACATCGAGAAGGTCGCGCGCGCCGACGCCACCGTGCTCTTGACCGGCGAGAGCGGCACCGGCAAGGAGCTGGTCGCGCGCGCCATCCACTACCACGGCACGCGCGCGCACCGGCCGTTCGTCGCGGTGAACTGCGGTGCGCTGGTCGGCAGCCTGCTCGAGAGCGAGCTGTTCGGGCACGTGCGCGGCGCCTTCACCGGCGCCGACAAGGCCAAGCGCGGCCTGTTCGTCGCCGCCGACCGCGGCACCCTGTTCCTCGACGAGATCGGCGAGCTCGCCCCCGACATGCAGCCGCGCCTGCTGCGCACCCTGCAGGAGGGCGAGGTCAAGCCGGTGGGCAGCGTCGACACCATCCGGGTCGACGTGCGCGTGGTCGCGGCGACGCACCGCGACCTCGGCCACGACGTCGCGTCGGGCCGCTTCCGCGAGGACCTGTTCTACCGCCTGAACGTGATCGTCCTGGCCATCCCGCCGCTGCGCGAGCGCGGCGAGGACATCCCGGCGCTGGTCGAGCACTTCGTCGTGCGCGTCTGCGAGCGGGTCAAGCGCAGCCGGCCCCAGGTCACCGACGCCGCGCTCGACTGGCTGGTGGCGCAGCGCTGGCCCGGCAACGTGCGCGAGCTCGAGAACTCGGTCGAGCGCGCCGTCGTGCTGGCCTCGGGCGACGTGCTCGACGTGAGCGACTTCCAGCCGCAGGCCTCGGGCTTCTCGCCGGTGACCGCGGAGCTACCGGGCGCGGGCTCGGATTACCCGCTGGCGCGCGTTTCGCTCGAGGAGCTGGAGAAGCTGCACATCCAGAAGATCCTCGAGCTGTCGGGCGGGCAAAAGGCGCGCGCGGCGGCCATCCTGGGCATCAACCGCACCACGCTGTGGAAGAAGCTGCGGCAGTACGGCGTCGAGTAGGGACGCGCCGTCAACGCGTCAGATCGGCTCGACGCGGCCCTCGCGCGGCGCTGACGGCGGGCCCGGGCTGGCCAGCTCGCGCTCGTTGCGCGCGCGGCGGGTCTCGGCCAGCGCGCGCAGCTGGCCGCGGATCTGCGGGTAGCGCGAGGCCAGGTCCTCGAAGCCGGCACGCGGCAAGAGCAGCACCCACGAGCGCGGCTTGGCGCGCACCGTGGCCATCGCGACCGAGCCGTCGAGCAGGGACATCTCGCCGAACACGTCGCCGGGCAGGAGCTGGCCGAGCACCTTGTCGAGGCCCTTCAGCACCTCGAGCCGGCCGGCCAGGAGCACGAACAGGCCCTCGGCGCGGCTGCCCTCCTCGAACACCGCGTGGCCCGCGCCCAGCTCGCGCAGCTTGAACGCGGCCACCAGCTTCTTGCGGTCGTCGCGCGAGAACGGCTCGAACACCGGCGACGTCTGCAGCAGCGTGCCGACCAGGCGCGCGCGGAAGAAGCGCATGAGCAGCTTGAGGACACGCGGCTCCTTGTCGATCAGGCCGCGCACGTCCTTGCGCGAGACCTCGAGCAGGTCGGCCGCGGTGAGCGCGCGCACCGAGGCCGAGCGCGGCGAGTTGGTGATGAGCGCCATCTCGCCGAAGAACGCGCCCGCGCGCAGGCGCGCCAGCTCGCGCGGGATCTCGTCGTGGACCTCGCGCACCACCGCGACCTCGCCGGCCAGGATGAGGAACAGGCTGGTGCCGACGTCGCCCTGCCTGAAGACCGCCTCGCCGGGCGCGCGGCGGGTGAGCGTGCCGGCGTCGATGAGGTGCTTGACCAGATCCGAGTCGAGCTCGGACAAAAGCGGGCTCGAGCCGATGGCGCTGGCCACGGCGTGGACGATGTCGAACTTGGGTTCGTCGTCGAGCGCGATCTCGGTGTGGCCGACGGCCATCTGCGAGCTGCCCAGCCGATCGTGCAGCGAGATGGTCGACTCGAGCGCCATCTCGCCGGTGGTCCGGCCGATCGAGAACTCGGCGACCACGCCGCCGTCCGGGACGGTATGCAGCAGCGCCGACGCCGACGGCGACGCCGACGCCGGGTCGGTCGCCACGACCGCGGCAGGTGGAGCCTCGGGCGTGGGCCCGGACAGCGCGGCCTCGAGCGAAGCCGCGAGCGAACCCTCGGGCGCGGCGCCCTCGAACGGAGCCGTGGAGCGCGGCAGCACCGTCGGCGCCGACGACGACGGATCGAAGACCTCCATGGGATCGGGCTCGTCGGCCACCATCTCGATGGTCATCGACGGGCCCTCCGACTCGGCGCGCGGCACGGCCTCGGCCGGACGTGCGGTCACGGCGGATCCCAGGGCCACCGCCGAGCCCACGGTCACGGCCGACCCGGCCGCCACGACCGGCGCGTCCGCGCCCTCGGGTGGTGCCAGCGCGGCTTCCATCGCGCCGCTCTTCGACTCGAGCATGCGGCGGAAGCGGCGGGCGCCCTCGTGCTGCGGGTCGAGCTCGAGCACGCGGATGATCACCTTGAGCGCCTCGCGCGGCATGCCCGCGCGCGCGTACATGTCCGAGACCCTGAAGAGCGACTCGGCGGCCTCGCGCGGGGCGCCGATCCTGGCCGCCAGCTCGCCCCGCGCCTGCCAGGCCTCGGGATCGATGGGGTCGAGCTTGGTCGCCTCGCGGAAGACGTCGAGCGCTCTCTCGAGCTTGCCCTTCTGCTCGAGCGCGCGGCCCTTGGCGATGAGCTTCTCGGCCTTGCTCATGGTTCGCGGAGAGCTGGACCAGCGATCATCGAAGATGCAGGACCCATACGCTCATCCCCGCCTTGCCCACCAGAAATACCCCGTACACCATGGTGCAGGCGCCGATCGTCTTGGTCAGCCAGAGCGCCTTCTGCCCGAAGCGCAGCCGGCCCTTGCGCGCCAGCCAGCCGATGCCGGCGAACCAGCCGGTGCAGCCGACGAAGATGCCGAGGCCGGCCAGGAGCGCCTGCAGGTTGGTGAGGTCGGAGAGGAGCGCGCCCGCGAGCACGACCCACGAGATGAGCGCCGCGGGGTTGGCGAGCGTGAGCAGGACCCCCGAGAAGAACGCGGACCACAGCCGGCGGCCCGCCAGCCCGGGCGAATGTTCCTCACGCAGCGGCGGCGCGAACAGCGTGCGCAGCCCGAACAGGAACAGCACCACGCCGCTCGCCCCGACCAGGACGATGGCCAGGTCGGGGTACTGCTTGAGGAACTTGCCGATGCCCCAGACCGCGAGCTGGCTATAGATGAAGTCGACGAACGCGCCGCCGACGCCGACTGCGAGCGCCGTGCGGTAGCAGCGACGCATGGAGGTGTCGACGACCGCCGCGTTGACGGGGCCGAACGGTATACCCGCTGCCAGCCCCAGGCCGAGACCGCGGAGGAATGCGAGAAGCAGCGTCACCAAGCCGTTCAGTTCTACACCGCAGGTGCCGAAACGGGAAGATTTTTGAACCGCCACTGAACAGAATAGCGTGCGTTTACCGGAACTTGCGGCGGCAGCCTGACAGCACCTACCAGTTGTATTCCACCGCGTAACGTACCCGGCCCCAGGCGTGCGGCCCCACCATCAGTGGAAACTCCACCGCGCGCGCGCCCGCGGGAGCGTGCGCCACGCTCTCGTCGACGATGCGCCACGACGGTGTGCGGTAGAGCAACTCGAACACCTGCACCTCGCGCGCGACGTCGCCGTCGTTGCGCACGGCGATCTCGAAGCGCTCGACCAGCTTGCGCGGACCCCAGTCGAGCGCGATGCGACGGCGCTGGCCAGAGAGCCCATAGCCGGGTCCGAGCGGCACCGTGGCCGAGCGCCCGTCGGCAGCGAGCTCGAGCGTGCTCTCGACCGCCGGGACGGCGGCGCCACCGTCGGATGGGACGTCATGCAGGCGGGCACGTCCAGCGGGCAAGCTGACGGCCTCCAGGCGCAGCTCCTCGCTGACGCGCGGGGGCGCCGGGCCGGTGCCGAAGTACGGCTCGAGCTGCTGCGCCTGCGGCGCGACCAGGCCTCCCGAGGCGTCGAAGCGCAGCACGCGCCGGGCGCGGCGCGTGATCGCGGGCGCGAGCGGGACGCGTAGCTCGACGCCCGTGGCGATCGTGAGCGGGGCGGCGAGCGTGTGCGATCGGCGCACCCAGGTCGATGCGGCCGCCGTGCCGGTGCTCGGGCCGTCCTCGACGAGCGTCACGCGGGCGGCGCGGAAGGCGCGGCCGCTGCGGTTGTTCACGACGATCCAGGTCTCGATCTGGAGGTCGATCGCGGCGGGATCGGCGCCCGATGCAGACGGAGCGTCCGCGGCGACGCGCGTCAGCCGGTGCTCGGCCTCGAAGCCGACGCCGCCGAGGGTGTAGGTCAGCTCGAGGAGCTGCGTCCCGGCGGCGGACGCGCGCACCCGCAGCCGCACGCGCGGCGCGCCCGGAGCGGTGGGTGTCCACCCGGCGTCGCGCGGGCCGCGCAGACCGGGCTGGACGAGCTGCTCCAGCACCGCCAGCCCGCCCGGATGCGAGAGCGAGCGCACGGACAGGTGGGTCACGTCCGCGCCGAGGTCGTCCAGCTCGAGCCACTGCTCCCCGGCCGCGAGGCCCAGCTCACGGCGATCGACGACGATCGCGGCGGCCGTGGCGCCGCGCAGCGTGAGCTCGACGCCGGGCGCCGCCGCCACCGCCGGCGCCACGAGGCCCGCGCGCCCCGCGGGCGCGCCGCACGCCGCGAGCACGAGCAGCAGCAGTGGCGCGAGCCGCGCCGGGCGCGCCGCCCGGGCGCCCCGGGTCACTCCTCCTCCGCGTGGCTCTCCAGCAGCTTGCTGATCACCTTGTCGATCGGCAGCGCCTCGTGCACCGCCGCATGCAGCGCGGCGAGGATCGGCATGCGCGCGCCCACGCGCCGGGCGAGGCGCAAGAGCGATGGCAGCGTCCGGCTGCCCTCGCTCGGCTTGGTGGCCGCGGGCGGCTCGCCGCGGCCGATCGCCAGCCCGAGCTGGTAGTCGTCCGAGCGATCGCTGGTGCCCGGTGACGAGCGCGCCAGCACGTTGCCCAGGCCGGCGAGGCCGGTCATGGTGCGCGCCTCGCCGCCGGCCAACGTGGTCAGCCGCGACGCCTCGGCCATGCCGCGCGTGATCAGCAGCGCGCGCGGCCCGGGGCCGACGCCCAGGCCGTCGGCGAGGCCGAGCCCGAGCGTGAACGCGCCCGCCAGCGCGGCCGCAATCTCGGCGCCGGCCAGGTCGTGGGTGCCGTAGATGCGCAGCGTCGGCGGCGCGGAGAGCACGCGCTGCGCCGCGGCCAGCACCTCGTCGAAGGGCGAGGCGACCACCAGCGCGCACGGCGAGCGCGAGGCCAGGTCGCGCGCGAGCGCGGGCCCGGCGAGCACGCCGATGCGGCGCACGCTGGTCTCGGCGCGGATGAGCTCCGACACGCGCACGAGCGGCGTATCGGTGTCGTCGCGCGCGACCAGCGCGCCGATGGCGTGCAGGATGGCGTGCCGGCCGTCGACGGAGCGGCCGAGCTCGGGCACGACCTCGCGCGCGCGCCGCGACGACACCGCCAGGATCAACAGGCGGGCATTGGCGGCCACCTCGCTCACGTCGGCGGTGGCGCGCACGCGCGCCGACAGCGTCACGCCGGGCAGCCGCCGCTCGTGCCGGTGCGTCTCGTTGATCGCGCGCGCGTCGTCCTCGTGCTCGGTGTCGAGCCAGACCGTGGTGCCGTGCTGCGCGACGAGGTCGGCGAGCGCGGTGCCGAAGGCGCCCGCGCCGATGATGCCCAGGGTGTCGCTCATGGCGTGGTCAGGCCCGGTCCAGGAATGTGCTGCGTCCGGTTGCGGTAGTAGATGCAAAGCGGCATGTGGCTCACCAGGAGCTCGCCTTCGCCGCGGATCGCGGCCGGCCGCTTGTGGTAGACGGCGAACGACTCGAGCGCGTCGGCGACGAAGTCCTCGTCGGAGAGCTGCTGCGCGCGCGGCGACAGCTCGCCCTGCCCCGGCTGCGCGGCCAGGTGGGCGCGCCACGCCGCCACGTCGGCGAGCACGGTCGCGTGCGGCACGCCCAGGTCGCGCTGCAGGCGCAGCAGCCGGTAGACGTCGCGCGTGCCCTGGCGCGCCGCGATGCGATCCATGAGTACGCGCGCGACGATCTGCGTCGGGAACAGCACGTTCAGGCGGCCGAAATGCCTGGTCAGCTCCTCACCCAGGCCGCGCGTGTACTCGCCGTCACGCTGCGGATCGTCGCGCAGCCCGCCGCCGGGCGCGAGCGAGGTGAAGTAGCCAGCAGGATCGATGCGCCGGCCGTGCGGGTCGATCGACTCGCCGGTCTCGTCGGTGGCGTTGCCGACCGCGTCGAGCGCATCGCCGAAGCGGATGTGCAGCGCGCCCATGCGCGACAGGATGTGCTTGGAGAAGTCGTAGAGCCGCGACAGGCTCGAGAACTCGTCGTCCTCGATGATGTAGCGGGCCTTGCCCTCCTCGGCCAGGTAGTCGTCGATGAGGGTCTCGGCCTCGAGCACGATCGAGTAGTTGATCGTGGTCGGGACCACATAGAGCCGCTTCTGCGGCGCGCCCGAGCGCAGGTGGTTCTGGTAGGCGCTGAGCGAGGTGCCGAGCAGGCCCAGCTTGAGCCGCCGCTCGACCGAGCCCGAGCGTGAGCGCGTCCCGCCCGGGAAGAAGAGCGAGTGGTAGCCGTGCTCGAGGAGGACCGCGGAGTACTCCTTCAGCACATCTTTGTAGAGCTCGTGGCGCAGCCGGCGATCGACGCGGTAGGCGCCCAGGTTGTGCATGAAGAAGCTGAGGAATCGGTTGGAGAACAGGTTCTTGCCCGCGCCGTAGGTCACCGGCGGCAGGCCGGCGCGGTCGAAGGCCCAGCCGATCACCACCGAGTCCATGTTGGACAGGTGGGTGGGCGTGATCACCAAGGTGCCGCGATCGGCGCAGGCGCGCAGCTTGTCGAGCGGCCCGTCGACGACCACGCGATCGGCGAGATCCCCGACCGCGGCCAGGCCGTCGCGCAGGCGCGCGGGCGCGAGCACGCCGCCGACCAGCGCCGGCATGATGCCCTTGGCGAAGCGGTAGACGCGCTCGTCGAACTTGCCGGCGATGTCGTCGGCGTACTCGTGGACCAGCGCCTGGGTGTGGTGGCGCTTCTCGGCGTCGTCGATGGTGCCCAGCCGCTTGGCCAGATCGCGCCATTCAGGTAGCCGTTTCCGCTCGTCCTTGCTCGAGGCGCCGTTCTCGAGCCGGCGGATCTCGTGGTACGCGACGTCGTTCAACACGTACTCCAGGGAGTGATCCCCGCCACGCGCCGCGAGTGACAGGCGTCGCTCCATGACGCGCCGCTCGACCTCTCCACAAAGCGCCGCGCGCTCGGCGTTGAAGCGCGCCAGGCGGTTCTCCGCCTCCTTCACCGGCCGATTCGCCATCGTCACATCGCCTCGAGCCCGGAGCATACACTCGACCTTGCAAACGGGACTCGTGCTATGTTGCCTTCACGTTGCGCGGGCCGCCGAGGGGCTGGTGGCCGCCGCGCCGGTCGGCAGACGTTTCTCGGCCGGCCAGTCGCAAGACGCGCGACGCGGAGCGGCCGCCCCGTGCGGTGGCCGGAGCACAGGATCGAGATGTCGAAGACGAAGACGAAGGGCCCGGGGGCACCGGCGAAGAAGCCGGCGAAGAAGCCGCTTGCGGCCAAGGTGGCGGCGGCGAAGGTGTCGCCCAGGGCGACGACGAAGGCGGCGAGCGCCGCCCGACCCAGGAGCGCAGCGGTGGGCAAGGCGGCGAAGCCGGCCACCAGGACAGCGCCACCGACCAAGGCGCCAACCAGGGCGGCGCCCAAGGCACCGAGCGCCGTCCCGAGCGCGAACTCAAAGACGAAGAGCGCGCGTGCCGCAGCCGCGCCCGCGCCGGCCGCCGCGCCGCACGTGACGTCCGTGAGCGCCGCCATCACCAAGGCGACGCTCGGCGGCAAGGCCGTCACCTTGGCGACACTGGTGAAGCTCGGCCGCGAGGTGCTGGGGATCTCGGATCTCCGCCCCGGCCAGGCCGAGGCGCTCAAGCACATCCTCGCCGGCAAGGACGTGCTCGCGGTCATGCCGACCGGCTCGGGCAAGTCACTGCTCTACCAGCTGCCCGCGCTCGTGCTGCCGGGCATCACCGTGGTCGTGAGCCCGCTCATCGCGCTCATCAAGGACCAGGTCGACAAGATGCGCGAGAAGGGCGTCGCGGTCTGCCAGATCGACTCGACGCTCACCACCAAGCAGCGGCGCGAGATGATGCAGCTCGCCGCGGCACCGGGCGGCAAGCTCTTGCTGACCACGCCCGAGCGCATGGCCGATCCCGCCTTCCGCAAGGAGCTGCTGGCGGTCGCCGGCCCGGCCGCGATCTCGCGCTTCGTCCTCGACGAGGCGCACTGCGTG
Source organism: Haliangiales bacterium (assembly GCA_046595695.1). Lineage (GTDB taxonomy): Bacteria > Myxococcota_A > Polyangia > Haliangiales > SHYZ01 > JBKJOI01. The sequence continues at coordinate 8,305 of JBKJOI010000366.1, forward strand.
TCGCAGTGGGGCCACGACTTCCGGCCCTCGTACCTGGTGCTGCGCCAGGCGATCGCCGAGCTCGGCAACCCGCCGGTGCTCGCGACCACCGCGACCGCGCCGCCGCACGTCGCCGCCGACATCCTGTACCAGCTCGGTGTCGAGAAGGCCAAGGTCGTCACCACCAGCTTCGAGCGGCCCAACCTGCACTTCGAGGTCATCGCCGTCCCCGGCGAGGACGACAAGAAGAAGGTCCTGCTCTCGCTGCTCAAGAAGCTCAAGCGCCCGGGTATCGTCTACTGCGCCACCGTCAAGGCGGTGCAGCAGCTCGGCGAGGAGCTTTCGCGCCACGGCCTTCCTGTGGCCATCTACCACGGCCGCATGACCAAGAAGGAGCGGGACGAGTCGCAGACCCGCTACATGGACAAGAAGTCCAACTTGATCATGGTGGCGACCAACGCGTTCGGCCTCGGCATCGACAAGCAGAACATCCGCTACGTGCTGCACTACCACGTGCCCGGCTCGCTCGAGCAGTACGCGCAAGAGGCCGGCCGTGGCGGTCGTGACGGCAAGCCGAGCCGCTGCGTGCTGCTGTTCTCGCCCGACGACGTCGCCATCCAGGAGTTCTTCCTGAAGGGCACCTACCCGACCCGGCGCCAGGTGCTCTCGGTGCTCGACGCGCTGGCCGCGTTCGGCGGCGAGGCGCGCGCGCCGGGCCTGCTCGAGCTGGCCACCTCGGCGCAGATCGGCGCCGGGCGCGCGCGCACCGTGCTCGAGCTCATGAAGGACGAGGGCTGGGTCGACGAGGAGAAGGGTCTCTTCCAGCTGGCCGCGCCGCCGCCCGAGCGCGAGGCCGTGCTCGAGCGCGCCAAGGACTACGAGCGGCGCCGCATGGCCGATCGCCGGCGCCTCGACGCGCTGCTCGAGTACGTGCGCGAGGGCGGCTGCCGTGACGTCGCCATGCTGGCCTACCTGGGCGAGAAGCTGGCCAAGAAGTGCGGCCGCTGCGACAATTGCATGCGCTCCGCCGAGGAAGCGCGCAGCGCCGCCTCCGAGGCCGCCGCGCTCGAGGACGTGATCGCACGCCAGGCCGCCGAGGAGGACGGCCCGGGTACTGGCGAGGACGAGGACGAGGCCCCGAAGGCCAAGCGTCAGGTCCGCACCCGCGTGATCTCGATCGATCCGCTCACGCCCGCCCAGGTGGCGCTGGCGGCGAGCGCCGAGCGCGCCGCGGCCCAGGCAGCGGTCGAGCGGGCCGCCAACGAGCTGCTGGCCGCC
>JBKJOI010000404.1:0-7803 GCA_046595695.1 Haliangiales bacterium
CGCGCCTGGGTGCCGCGCGGCTCGCGGCCTTCGCGCGCCTGCCGCACCTGGGCGACGCGCTCACCGCCACGGACGGCATGGACGCGCTGCGCGCCGCCACCGCGCACTTGCCGTCCACTGGGAAGCTCCTCGCCGACGCCGTGCAGCTGACCGCCGCAATCGGCGTGTTCGCCGCGGCGTGGGCGCGCGGCCGCGCCGGCCTCGCGCCGCTCGCGCCCGACCCCGACGCTGCGCACGCCGCCGACTACCTGCGCATGGCCAGGGCCGGCACGCGCGGCGCGTCGCCCGAGGCCGCGCTCGTGCGCGGCCTCGACACCTACCTGGTCACCGTCAGCGATCATGGGATGAACGCGTCGACGTTCGCAGCGCGCGTGGTCACCTCGACGGCGAGCGACCCGGTCTCGGCGATCGTCGCCGCCATCGGCGCGCTCAAGGGCCCGCTGCATGGCGGTGCGCCCGGCCCGGTGCTCGACATGCTCGACGCAGTCGGCGCACCCGACGCCGCGCGCGCCGAGGCCTGGCTCCTGGCCGAGCTGACCGCCGGCTGCCGCATCATGGGCATGGGCCACCGGATCTACCGCGTGCGCGACCCGCGCGCCGCCGTGCTCGAGCGCGCCACCGCCGCGCTGGAAGCCACGCTCGGCCACAGCGCCGGGCGCCTGGGCCTGGCGCGCGCCGTCGAGCACGCCGCCGCGGCCATCCTGCGCGCGCGCCGGCCGGATCGTCCGTTGTGCGCGAACGTCGAGTTCTACACGGCGGTGCTGCTCGACGCGGTCGGCCTGGACCGTACGCTGTTCTCGCCGACCTTCGCGGTCGGGCGCATCGCCGGCTGGCTCGCGCACGTCGTCGAGCAGACGCGCACCGGCCGGCTCATCCGCCCGGCCTCGCGCTACGTGGGCGTCGCGCCGCCGCTGCCGCCCGGCACCGCGCCGGCACTGCCACCACCCGCCGCCGCGTCACTGCCTTCGTCCGGCGTTGGCAGCGTCACGAATTCCGTCTAGCTTCCAGGCGTGCCCCGCGCCGCCGCCGTCGCCGTCGCCACCCTCGCTGCCGCCGGGGTCCTGGCCGCGACCGTGGCGCGCGCCCATGCGGCGCCGGTCACCGGCACGGTCTACGTGGATCTCGACCGCGACGGCCTGTTCTCGACGGGCGACCGGCCGCTCGCTGGCGTCGTGGTCGGCTGGGAGACCACCGCGTTCGCGACCACCGGCGCCGACGGTCGCTACCAGCTACCCGAGCCGAGCCCGGGCAAGCCGCCCGGCATCGTGTGGGCCAGCGTGCCCGACGGCTACGAGCCGGGCCCGGTGTGGGCGCGCGTGGACACACGCGCGCGCGGCGAGCGCATCCACGACCTGGGCCTCCGCCCCGCCAGCGCGACCGGCCCGCTGCAGTTCGTGCACGCCTCGGACACCCACCTCGGCAACGTCAGCACCCCGGAGATGCAGGTCGCGCTGCGGCAGGCGGCCGATCTCGCGCCCGCGCCGCACTTCCTGGTCATCACCGGCGACCTGACCGCCAACACCGCGGCCTCCGAGCTGGCCGGCTTCGACGTTGCCATCGCCGAGCTGACCGTGCCGTTCGTACCCGTGGTCGGCAACCACGACTGGCACGACGGTGGCCCGAAGTACCGCGAGCGCTTCGGCCCGCCCATGTACAGCTTCAGCACCGGCGGCGCGCACTTCATCGTGCTCAACTTCAACGACCGCGAGGACAGCATCCTCGACTTCGTGCTCGAGGATCTGCGCCTGCACCCGCGGGCCGCGGAGGATCCGGTGGTCGTGTTCACGCACGCACCGCCCGACGACCACGTGGTCGAGGTGCTCGCCGAGCTGGGCGTCGACTACCTGTTCACCGGGCACGTCCACTCGAACCGGGTGCTGCGGCGCAGCGGCATGCTCGAGTACAACACCCAGGCGCTGGCGATGGGCGGCTTCGACTACACGCCCGCCGGCTACCGCGTGGTCTCCATGACCGACGCCGGGCTGGTCGTCGAGCACCACACCGTGGTCGACGAGCGGATCGCGCGGATGATGTGGCCGCGCGAGGGCGATTGCATCCCGGCGGGCCCGACCCCGGTGATCGCGGCGGTCGAGCTGGGCGCCACGCGCGCGCGCGTGAGTGTCTCGGTCGACGGCGGCGCGCCGCTCGCGCTTGCGCCGCGCGGCGGCTGGACCTGGGGCCGCGAGCTCGACGTGCCCACCGGCTGGCACACGCTCGACCTGCTCGCGCAGGCGGGCACGAACGCCCCCGACGTGCGGCAGCAGCTGCGCTTCTGCGTGGTCGCGCGCGCGCCCGAGCGCGGCGCGGGCGGCGACTGGTCGCAGCTCGGCGGCTCGGCGATGCACAGCGGAGTCGCGCCGACACCGACCGGAGTCGCGCCGGCGCGGCTCGCGCCGCCGCTGCGCACGGTCTGGGCGCGCACCGTCGGTGGCCACCTGCTGGGCGGCTCGCCGGTGATCGCGGGCACGCGCGTGCTCGTGCCGGTGGTCGACTACGCGGCCGGCGACGCGGGCGGCCTGGTCGCGTTCGACCTGCGCAGCGGGCGCGAGCTCTGGCACGCGCGCGCCGGCGCGGCCGTGCACGGCACCCCGGTCACCGACGGGGCGCGGGTCATCACGCTCGACGTCGACGGCATGCTGCGCGCGCACGACGTCGCGACCGGCGCGCTCGTCTGGAGCCACGACGCGGCCGAGGGCATCGGCGGCTGGCAGCGCTCGACCACGACGACGCCCGCGCTCGCCGACGGCGTCGTGGTGGTGACCGTGCAGCAGCGGGTGCGCGCGCTCGATGCCGCCACCGGCGCGCTGCTCTGGGAGGATCGCCTGGGCACGGAGGAGATATCGCACTCGCGCGCGGCGCCGCTGATCGCGGGCGGCCTGGTCGTCGCGACCACGGGCCGCGGCAAGGACGGCTTGATCGCCTGGGAGCTGCGCAGCGGCCAGCGGCGCTGGCGCTCCGACCCGCGCGTGTCGCGCTCGCTGGCGGCGGCGCCGGTGAGCGACGGCGTGCACGTCTACGCGATCAACGTGCAGAGCGAGGTCTTCGCGCTGCGCCTGGCGACCGGCGGCCTAAAGTGGCAGCGCCAGCTCTACGGTCACGACGACAGCGGCCTCATCGACTGGCGCTTCGGGCCGCTGGCCACGCCCGCGCTCACGGGCGGCACGCTCTACCTGCCGACGCCCAAGCGGCGGCTGTGGGCGCTCGACGTCGATGACGGCCTCACCCGCTGGCGCCACGACGCGCAGCCGGGCATGTTGCGCATGCTGCCGCTGTACGGCCGCGGCGCGCACGGCTTCGTGTCATCGCCGGTGGTGTCGGGGTCGTGGCTGTGGCTGGCGGGCGCCGACGGGCTCCTGCGCGCGCTGTCGCTCGAGAGCGGCGCGCTGGTCTGGCAGGCGAACCTGGGCACGCCGCTCGTGAGCGGCCTCGCCGCGGCGGGCGACTTCCTGGTCGTCGCGAGCTACGACGGCACGGTGCGCGTGATGACCCCGGGCGTGTCGGATCCGGCGCTGCACCGCGGCGACGGCGTGCGCGCGCGCGGCGTGGCGGCGGCCGCGGGGCTCGGCTTCCTGCTGCTGCTCGCGAGCGTCGGACTCTGGGGATTCTGGCGGCGCGTCCCGGTCTGACGGCAGAAATCTGAGCGTCGCTCCGGCACAAGTATGCGAAACCACGCGGGGCGCGCGCCGGCACGTCGGTTGCTCTCGCTGGAGCGCATGCACACACATCGCGGCGGGTGGATCCTGGGTGCAAGTCTTCTGGTGGCGCTGGGCGCGTCGGGTTGCAGCCGTGAGGACGACGACGGCGCCGCCGTCCTCGGCAAGGACGACGCGGTGACCGCGGCGATGGCCGACCAGCTCCAAGGCCTGGCGCTGGTGTCGCCGCGCGCGGTCGGCCTGGAGTACCGGCTGAGCCAGCCCGAGTACGCCTTCCCGGCCTCGGGCACCGAGGTCGGTGTCGACGCCTGCCAGGAGCTCGAGACGCGGCTCGCCAACATGTGCGCGCTGTTCGCGAGCACGCTCGGCCGCTCGTGCGGCGCGCAGGCGACCTTCTTCTTCGCCCACGAGCAACCGCGCTGCAGCGCGCGCGTCGAGTTCTGGGACAACGACGACGGCGACCGGATCATGGACGTCTACGCGCTCGATCTCAGCGGCCAGGCCTTCCTCGGTGACATCCCGACCTGCGGCAACGGCACGCTCGACGAGGGCGAGATCTGCGACGATGGCAACCGCGAGCCGTGGGACGGCTGCGATCCCAACTGTCTCGAGGAACCGTTCAACGGCTGCGAGACGGTCATCGAGAACGAGTTCATGGCCGCCGAGGTGGCGTGGATCGACCGGCTGGACTGGGACAGCCCGCGCAGCCACACCATGGTGCACCCGAGCGCGAGCTCGCTGCGTCCGGTCGACGCAACGCTGTGCGCCGCGGCGCTCACCGCGGCGGAGAGCTCGTGCACGCGCATCCAGAGTGATATGCCGTTCGTGAGCTGGTGCAACGCGCGCGTCGAGAGCACCGAGAGCGGCGCGGCATGTGCGGTGCGGCTGCAGGTGGGCTTCTCGCGGCCCGCGCCCGAGTACGGTGTCTTCACGACGGCGCTGAACGGCTACCTGTCGTTCACGATCCGGTAGTCGGGGCGGCCGCTTGGTTGGGTAGATCCGCGGCGTCAGCCGCCGGCGCAGGCGCTGTCCAGGTCGCGATGCCCGTCAGCATCGGCGTCGGTCCAGATGGCCGCGCCGGGGCCGACCTGGAGGGTCTGCTCGGTCGCGCCCAGGGTCACCGGGGCGGCCGCGACCGGCAGGCTCGCGACCACGCGGCTGCCGACGCTGTAGCGCAGCTCGAGCGCGATCGGGCGATCTCCCGGCAGGCCGGCCGCGGCGCTGCACACCGCGAGCAGCTCGGTGCCGCCACCCACGCCGCGCGCGTAGGCGACCGGGCAGTGCGTGCGCGCGCCGTCGGCGAAGAGCCGCACGCGCACGTCGTCGGCGGGGCAGCCAGGCAGGAGCGCCGCGGGCGACGGTGCGACGACCGTAACGAGGGCGCCGGCGGGCGGGGCGTCGGCAGGTGCGGCCGGTGCGGCCGGTGCGGCCGGTGCGCCCGGGGTCGTCGCCGTGGCCGGCGTGGCCGGCACCGCCCCAGATGTTGCCACCGGCGCGGCCGCCGACGCGGCCCGCGCTTCCTCTTGCGCGCCGCCGGACCTTCCCCCGCAGGCCGTCACGAGCACCAGCAACGCCGCTCGCCACACTCGCCACGTTACAGGCACGACGACACCACCTGGGGCAGCGGGCGATCCACGCACGCCATGCCGCCCTTGCGCAGCACCTCGGTCAACGACTTCGCGGTATCGATGAGCATCACGCTCGCGTCGTGGCCGATGGTGCCGCGGCCCGCGGCGTCGTCCACGAGGAGGTACCAGCGCGCCGCCTCGACCAGCGCCGCGGCGGTGCCGAACGTGGCGCAGACCTCGAACGTCATGCGCATCTGGTTCTCCAGGTCGGTCACGAACTGCGGGTCGGCGACCTCCCAGGGCGGGATGCTGACGAGCTCGCCACGCGCCGACTCGAAGCGGGTCTCGGGGTCGCAGGCGTCGCCCACGCGATCTCCGTCGGCGTCGGCGCCGTTGTCCGCCAGCACCTCGGGCACGCACGGGCACAGATCGTAGGCCAGGATGATCTGGTCGCCGTCGGGGTCCTGCTCGACGATGCGGAAGAACGGCTCGTACAGGCGCCGGCGCAGCACGTCGTCGAGCAGCCAGGCGAAGCGCGGCACCTTGCGGAACTGGTCGTAGACCACGCGCTTCGGGTTCTGCACGCCGCCCTTGGCCGCGACGTTCTCCTCGATGGTGTGCTCGCCGTCGAGCGAGGCCACGCTCTCGTACAGGATGCGTTCGTAGGCAAACGACTGCACGAAGGCGGCCTGGGTCGGATCGATCAGCCCCGCCACGATGCCCGCGGCGTTGGCGATCTTGGCGAGATCGTCCATGTCGCGCCCCTGGTCCTCGACGAGCGCCAGCTTGGACAGCGCCACCGTGTTCATGAACGGCATGAAGTCGTCGGCGCTGCCGGTGGCGAGCACGTCCTGCTGGATCTGCGCCTTGCGGTCGAGCGAGCGCGCGCACGCCGACGGCTGGCCGCAGAACACGTAGTCCATCATGAGCTCGGGCTGGGTGTAGTACGCGAGCAGCTTGTCCAGCGCGCACAGGTAGCGCTCGTAGGCGTCGATCCAGGTCTTCATGCGCTGGTTGAACGCGGCCTCGACGGCGTCCTGGGCCTCGGCGAAGACCTTGCGCACCTCACCCATCATCGCTTCGCAGACCTTCTCGAAGTTCTTCGGGCCGGCGTCGGCGCAGCTGATGCCGAACGACAGGCGCAGCGGCTCGTTGGCGCCGGGGATGAACATGGGCTCGAGGAAGTCGGTGCGGTAGGTGGTCAGCATGGCCGAGATGCTCGAGACCGACAGGCCGTTGTCGAGCATGTCCTGGACGATCGCGTTGGAGGTGCGGATCCACTGGTCGATGGCCAGGTCGGTGCGCGCCAGGCGCTGCTTCACGTAGGTGTGAATGGCCATCTCGTAGATGCGCGTCATGCAGTTCGACTGGCCGAAGCCGAGGAAGCCACCGACCGCGACCTCGTTGATGCAGCGGTTGACCATGTACGACCAGATGCTCGAGTACGCCGAGGGATCGCGCACGTCGAAGCCCGCGGGCAGGCCCATGCCGGTGAACTCGAGCGGCGTGGGCGCCGGCGGCAGCTGTCCGAGCAGCTGCTCGAGCGCCTGGCGGTAGCCGAGCAGGAAGCGGATGTGCGCGGCGCCGTCGGCGGCGCTGTCGGGCGTGCAGACCAGCTGCAGGAACTTGTCCAGCGTGCAGCCGCCGATGTACTGCTCGACCAGGTACTTGCGCACGAACCACACCGGCACGTCGACGCGCCGGTTGGTCCACGCCGCCTGATCCTTGGCCGCCGGGCCCATGAGGTGCTCCAGGTAGCGCTCCAGGGTCACATGGCGGTACTCGGGCGCGTAGCTCTCGTCGAAGTAGTCCCAGGCGCCCTCGGCGTAGAGGTTCACCCACTGGTGCGCGAAGCTGTCGCCCGCGTAGTGCATGAGGTAGCCGAACGCGAAGGCGAGCGCCTCCAGCGCGCGCTGCGTCTGCTCGACGTCGCCGTTCACGTAGGAGTCGCGGACCTCGCCGCGCGCGTCGTCGATGAGCGCGTGCGCCCAGTCGATCGAGCGCCAGAACTGCCGCGGCCGCTTGTGCGGCGCGCCCGCGGAGTCGGTGAACGCGTAGGGCACGATCTTGTCGTTGGGCTGGCTGCACTGGTAGCTCGCGCAGGTGCCCGGCTGACACCAGCCGCGCGTCTCGGCGAGCGGGCAGGTGATGGTGCGGCCCTTGAGCAGGAAGTTGACCAGCCCCGGCGACTGATCGCCGTGCGTGAAGGCCTGGCCGGTGAAGATGTCGGGGTAGCCGTCGGGGCCGACCGCGCCGGCGCGGAAGTAGCTCGGGTAGAGCTCGAGCGCCTTGGCCACGTCGGGGTCGACGGGGTAGGTGCCCCAGGCGCCGAGGTCGACCTGGCCGTCGTCGACGACGTCCTGCAGGACCAGGTTGGCGCCGTAGACGTGCACGCGGACGCTGTAGGCGTGCGCGTCGGTGGGTACGAGCGTCGCGGTCGCGAGCAGCGCGGCCGCGGCGGCGAGGACGAGGGTCAGCTTCGAGGAACGCATGGTCAGGCTCCTTACGGGCACAGGTTCTTCACGAAGTCGGGCTCGTAGGGCACGACGTCGTCGTAGTTGGGGATGGGCAGGCCGGCGATC
>JBKJOI010000408.1:0-7240 GCA_046595695.1 Haliangiales bacterium
CGGGCAAGGTCACCGGCAGCACCTCGCCCAGCTCGTTGGTGACCAGGATGTCGTACGCCGACTCCGACGCCGCGCGCAGCGTGAGCCCGGTCGAGAGCCGCGGCGACACCGCCCAGCGCACGCCCAGGATGGGCGCGAAGTCGGTGACCAGCTGCTGCTCCGACGTGGTGGTGAAGCGGCCCGCCGGATCGGTCGAGATGTGGATGCGTCCGGTCAGCGCGGCCAGCGCGAGCACCGACAGGCCGACGGTCCAGCGCTCGCTCACGCGCACGCCCAGGCCCACCTGCAGGCCGACCGTCTGCGCGCGGTTCTCGAGCAGCGCGTAGAACGGCGTCCCCGGCATGGGCGAGCGCGCCTTGTTGAGCAGCCGGGTCGGGATGTAGAAGCCGAGCCCGAGCCCGACGCGATCCTTCCACGAGCCGCCGAAGGGAATCGGCAGCGCCGCGCCCAGCTCGACGCCGATCGCGGCCTCGACGGTGCGCTCGACACCCTCGAGCTGGAACGTGCCGAGCAGCGTGCCGAAGGTGAGCCGCTTGGCGCGCGTGTCGGCGAGGCCGGCCGGGTTCAGGTACACCGAGTCGAAGCCGGTGACGTCGGCGGCGCCGGTCCCGGCGCGGCCGGGTGAATCACCGCCGATGCCGAACATCTGCAGCGGCGATGCGAGCGCCGGCCTCGTGGCGAGGAGAGTCAGGGTGAGCACCGCGACCAGGCTGCACGCGCTTCGCAAGCGCGCACGATACCACGCGGTTCGCTAGCGATTGCCGCCAGCCGCCATGTAGCGACGCGTGCGCTCGAACCCGGCCCGCGAGACCTGCCAGGCGCCATCGAAGCAGTCGTCGAGGTCATGGATGAGGAACAGCACGTGCGCGACCGCACCCGCGATGGCTCCGGTGATGAGCGCATGGAGGGCGAACGACTCGACCGCGAACAGCCACATGGACGCGACCACCAGCACCGCGCCGATGTAGAGCAAGAGCTTCATCGCGAACGGGATGCGCTGGCGCGAGCTGGTCAGGCGAATGGTGCGCAGGTCGGAGAGATCGTTGAAGCGCGACAGCACCTCGCCGTAGAGGACGCTGTGGCAGCCGCTCACCGGCTCGAAGGACTTGAGGCTCTTCCACGCGTCGTCGAGGATCTTGCTGGTCCGCTCGATGCAGGCCTCGTCGCCGACGCGCATCGCCTTCCACTCCTCGTCGAGCACGGTGTCGACGTAGCGGCGCAGGTGATCGTGCAGGTGGCTGCGCTCCGCGTCGGGAAAGCCGCCCGAGGTGCGAAACAGATCCACAAGCTCGTTGGCCTCGCGCTCGACCTGGGCGCGCGTCTCGTTGAACTGCGTCCACACCACGAAGACCACGAACGCCAGCAGCACCGCGTAGACGCTGCCGATGGTCTGCAGATAGTTGCCGACCACATCGTTGCTCGCGCGCAAGAGCTCCTGCGACAGGTACTGCCGCGCCAGCCACAGGCCGCCCAGGCTGAGCCCGGTGGACGCGACCAGCACGGGCACGAGCGTGACGACGGTTCGCAGGCGGTAGTTGCCAGGGGTCACGTCAGAACACCTTCTTCGTGTCGACCAGGATGGTGACCGGGCCCCAGTTGACCAGGTCGACCTCCATCATCGCGCGGAAGCGGCCGGTCTCGACGCGCGCCACGCCGGCGGCGCGTGCCCCGACCACGAAGGCGTCGTAGAGCCTCTCCGCGGCCACCGGCTCGAGCGCATCGACGAAGGACGGCCGCCGGCCCTTGCGCGCGTCGCCGTACAGGGTGAACTGCGAGACCGCCAGGAGGCCCCCGCCCACGTCCAGCAGGGACAGGTTCATCTTGCCCTCCGGGTCCTCGAAGATGCGCAGATTCACTACCTTTTCGACCAGGGACTCGACGTCGGCGGGACCGTCGTCCTTGCCCGCGCCGACCAGCACGCACAGGCCCTGATCGATCGCGCCGATGACCTCGCCGTCGACCCGTACCTGGGCACGCGTGACGCGCTGCACCACAGCTCGCATCGCCGCAGCTTAGATCCGATCGCTCGCACGCGCGTTGGTTTCGCCCATGAGCAAGCACCTTAGAAACGCCGTCGCGTACATCTGCCTGGCCGCCCTGGGTGCGGCTTGCGGAACCAAGGAAGCCTCTGCACCGCGGGCGGGAGTCGTGGCCGGGCAGGACGAGGAGCAGGCGAAGCCGAAGGGGGAGCTCGCCACTCCGAAGGCGGACGCATCGAAGGATCCGAGCGGTAGCGCCCTCGCCGGGGCCGACATGAGCGGGGTCGTCGGCGGCACCGTCGGCCGCGGCCAGGGCGTCGGCAGCCGCGGCGTGGGCGGCGGCGGCGGCGGTGGCAAGGCCGGGCGCTACGCCGGCCCGAGCGGCTACGCGGGCTCCATGCCGAGCCGCCCACCCGCGCGTCCGGAAGGCGGCGAGCGCGACCGGGACGGCCAGCCGAACAGCGAGGACTACGCCCACCTCGAGGTCAACAAGCTCACCCTCACCGAGGACGACCGGCTGTCCACCTTCGCCGTGGACGTCGATACCGCGTCGTACTCGCTCGCGCGCCGCAAGCTGCTCGGCGGCCAGGCCGTGCCCCAGGACTCGGTGCGCGTCGAGGAGTTCGTGAACTACTTCAACTACGCCTACGCCGCGCCCAGCGACGGCCGGCCGTTCGCCGTGCACATGGAGGCCGCGCCCTCGCCGTACGCCAAGGGCCGCTACCTGCTGCGCGTCGGCGTGCAGGGCAAGCACGTCGCCAAGCGTGACCGCAAGAAGGCGAACCTGGTCTTCCTGGTCGACGTCTCGGGCTCGATGAACGCGCCCGACCGCCTGCCGCTCGCGCAGCGCAGCCTGCGCATCCTGGTCGACAACCTGGGCGAGCACGACACCGTCTCGCTGGTCACCTACGCCGGCTCGACGCGCGTGGTGCTGCCGCCGACCAGCGCCGGCGAGAAGGGCACGATCTACGCCGCGATCGACGATCTGTCGGCGGGCGGCTCGACCGCGATGAGCTCGGGCATCGAGCTCGCCTACGGCCTCGCGGTCGAGCAGCTCGCGCCCGACGCCGAGACGCGCGTGATCGTGCTCTCCGACGGCGACGCCAACGTGGGCAACAGCTCGCACGAGGAGATCCTGAAGACCATCTCCGGCCACGTGAAGGAAGGCGTCACGCTGTCGACCATCGGCTTCGGCGTGGGCAACTACCGCGATCGCCTGATGGAGCAGCTCGCCAACAAGGGCAACGGCAACAACTACTACATCGACGGCCTGTCGCAGGCGAAGCGCGTCTTCCAGGAGCAGCTGGGCGGCACGCTCGAGGTCATCGCCCAGGACGTGAAGATCCAGGTCGACTTCGATCCCAAGGCGGTCAAGGCCTACCGACTGGTCGGCTACGAGAACCGCGACGTCGCCGACAACGACTTCAGGAACGACAAGGTCGACGCGGGCGAGATCGGCGCCGGCCACTCGGTCACCGCGATCTACGAGATCGAGCTCGCGACCGCGGTCCAGCCGCAGCTCGCCACGGTGCGCCTGCGCGCCAAGAAGCCGCGCGGCAACGAGGCCGCCGAGTACACCTACGCCTTCTCGCGCGCGCTCTTGCGCCCCAGCTTCGAGGCCGCCTCCGAGGACTTCCGCTTCGCCGCCGCGGTCGCCGGCTTCGCCGAGATCCTGCGCAAGTCGCCCTACGCCGACGGCTGGAAGCTGGACACCGTGCTGACCATCGGCCGCGCCGCGACGCCGAAGGGCAACGAGGAGCGCGAGGAGTTCTTGACCCTGGTCAGCAAGGCGCCGCGCAGCTCGTAGCCGCCCTGATCCGCCGCGAAGCCCCGCCAGGCAACCCCTCCACCTTTACAGGGGTCCTACCCGCCGCTAGTATCCGCCAACTCATGGGTTTCATGACACGCATCCTCCTCTGCGCCGCGCTCGCCGTGGTGACCGCCGCCTGCGGCGAGAAGATCGGCGACTCGTGCTCGATCAACTCCGACTGCGCGCCCGAGGGCGGGCGCACCTGCGACACCGCCTCCCCGGGTGGCTACTGCACCGTGCGCGGCTGTGACATCGGCACCTGCCCGTCCGAGTCCGAGTGCGTGCAGTTCTACTCGGTGATCAACGTCGACAAGTCGTGCGCCTCGCCCGCCGACTGCACCATCGACGAGATCTGCACCCTGGGCGGAGTCTGCGCCACGCGCGCCAGCGAGGTGCGCTTCTGCATGCTGGCGTGCTCCGGCCACGGCGACTGCCGCGGCAGCTACGAGTGCCGCGATCTGGATCGCATGGGCGCCCACGGCGGCCAGCCGGTGCGCGCGGTCGGCGAGACCAACGAAGAGCTGCAGTCCTTCTGCGCCGCTGCCCTGCCCTGCACCTCCGACGCCCAGTGCGATCTGGGCGACCACTGCGACACCGCCTCGAAGCGCTGCCTCCGCTGATTCGCCGCGGCGCCGCCGGGCGCGCCTGCAAACTGGCCCCGATCGGCGCCGCGCCGTAGATTGAGCGCGCGTGTCCCTGCGCGCCTTCCTGATCCGCCGGCTCGCGTCGAGCGCCGTCGCCCTGCTGGGCGTCTCGGTGCTCGTGTTCCTGTTCCTGCACATCGTCCCCGGTGACCCGGTCGACAACCTGGCCGGCGGCGAGGCGACCCCCGAGCAGCGCGCCGCGATCGCAAAGTGCATGCACCTCGACCTGCCGATGGCCCAGCAGTTCGGCAAGTTCCTCGCCGCGGTCGCCGACGGCTCGCTGGGGCGGCAGTGCCCCGACGGCCCGGGCAAGCCGACCGTGGCCGCGCGCATCGTCGAGGTCTTCCCGTACACGGTCGAGCTCGCGTTCGGTGGCCTCATCGTCGCGCTGCTCCTGGCCCTGCCGCTCGGGGTCGTGGCGGCGGTCCGGCGCGGCACGTTCGTGGACGCGGCGGCCACGCTGGTGTCGCTCGGCGGCATCTCGATGCCGACGATGTGGATGGGACCGCTGGTGATCTTCGTGTTCTTCGTGCAGCTCGCGTGGCTGCCCGGGCCCGCCGAGCCCGACGCGCCCTTCGCGCTGCTCCTGCCCTCGATCGTCGTGGGCACGCACCTCATGGCCATGCTGTCGCGCATGACGCGCTCGTCCCTGCTCGAGGTCCTGCACGAGGACTACGTGCGCACCGCGCGCGCCAAGGGCCTGCCGCCGCTGGTCGTCATCATGAAGCACGGCCTGCGCAACGCGCTCCTGCCGGTGATCACGGTCGCGGGCATCCAGTTCGGCGCGCTGCTCGCGGGCGCCATCATCACCGAGAAGGTGTTCGCGCGCCCGGGCGTGGGCACCCTCATCTACGAGGCGATCAAGCAGCGCAACTACCCGGTGATCCAGGGCTGCGTGCTGACCGTCGCCGCGTGCTACGTGCTGGTGAACCTGCTCGTCGATCTCGCGTACGGGCTGGCCGACCCGAGGATCCGGCGCGCATGAGGAGGTGGCTGGTCGGCCTGCAGCTCTCGCCCGGCGCGTGGCTCGGCGCTGCGCTGCTCTTGCTGTTCGTGCTCGCGGCACTTTTCGGGCCGTTCCTGGCGCCCTACTCGCCCACGGTCGGCGACCTGGACCGGCGCATGCTGGCGCCGAGCCCGGCGCACTGGCTGGGCACCGACGAGAACGGCGTGGATCTGCTGTCGGCGGTGCTGTACGGCGCGCGTCTCGCGCTGCTCATCAGCGGCCTGACCGTGTTCGTCTGCGCGGTCACCGGGGTGACCCTGGGCATGATAGCCGGCTACTTCGGCGGCGCGATCGACGAGATCATCATGCGCGTCGTCGACATCCTGCTGGCGTTCCCGGGCATCCTGCTGAACCTCGCGATCGTCGCGGTGGTGAAGCGTCCGGGCGTGGGCGTGATGATCTTCGCGCTCGCGCTGAACGGCTGGGTCGGCTACGCGCGCGTCGCCCGCGGCCAGGTGCTGTCGCTGCGCGAGCGCGAGTTCGTCGCCGCCGCGCGCGCCACCGGCGCGGGCACCGCGCGCATCCTGTGGAAGCACATCGCGCCCAATCTGCTGTCGCCCCTGCTCGTGCAGATGACCTTCGGCTTCGGCGGCATCATCGTCGTCGAGGCCTCGCTGTCGTTCCTGGGCCTGGGCCCGCAGCTCAGCTACAGCTGGGGCGCGCTGCTCGACCAGGGCACCGGGCAGCTGTGGGCGACGCAGCGGCTGGCGACCGTGCCCGGCGTCGCGATCATGATCGTCGTGCTCGGCTGCAACCTGCTCGGCGACGGGCTGCGCGACCGCTGGGATCCGCGAAGGCAGCGGCAGTAGACGGCTACGGCCGGGCGGGTGGACGGTGGTTTTCTTTACTTTTTCCTGAGACTTAGATCGCCCTGGTAGGTCTCGACCCGGACCGAGCCCTCCGACCTGCCGTAGCTCGAGCGCACCGGCGTGTAACCCTTGACGTTTTTCTTGGTGCTCGTGCTCTTGGTGCCGAGCCCGTCGGTAAACTTGCCGTTCTCGGTGGCGAAGCGCAGCTCGAAGGACGAGGTCTTGGCGTCCAGCGTGATGGTGCTCGAGCCCTGGAAGCTCTCGATGCTGGCGCGGCAGCCCTTGCCGCAGGCGCCGGTCCAGCGCACGTCGCCGTTCACGGTCTCGACGTCGACGACGGGCGCGATCCCGGTGGTCGCGATCTCGACGTTGCCGGCGACGCTCTCGACCGAGATCCGGCGCCCGGCGCCGATCTTCACCTTGCCCTGCACGGCCTCGGCGTCGATCGAATCGGCCGCGTCGATCTCGATGTCGCCGGCCACCGAGGTGACCTCGACCTCCTTGTAGGTGCCCTTCAGGCGCACGCTGCCCTGCACGGTGTCCACTTCCACCGACGAGCCGACCGGCACGATCACGACCACCGGGCCCTCGCAGCTGCCCCACTCGCTGAAGTCGGCCTCGTATTCGTCGTCGGCGCCGTCGAGCTCGAGGTCGCCGGGGCCGCAGTTCTTGGCCGAGATGCTGACCGTGTCCTTGCCGTTCGCGGTCACCACGACGTCAGCGTTCACGACCTCGACCTGGAAGCGGATCGGGCCCTTCACCTTGGCGGTGGTGCGGCCTGACTTCTTGTCGTCGTCGCCGCCGTGGTCGTTGCCGCCGCCCACGTCGCAGTCCTTGTGGTCCTTCTCGTTGCAGTCGTGGTCGTGCTCGCGCTGCGCCTCTTCCTTGCCGCGCTGGGCCTCCTCGCGGGCGCGCTGCTTCTCCTCGGCGGCGCGCTGCTTGGCCTCGGCGGCGCGCTGCTTGGCAGCGCGAGCAGGAGCTGCGCGAGGCCA
>JBKJOI010000446.1:0-4196 GCA_046595695.1 Haliangiales bacterium
GCTGTCGAACGCCGCGCTGACCAGCGTCGGCGGCCTGAAGAGCCTGACCGAGCTGAGCGGAGGGCTCGAGCTCGCCGGCAACCCCGTGCTCGACGATCTGGGCGCCCTCGCCGGCCTGACCCGCGTCGGGCACGAGCTCCGCCTGCGCAACAACGACGCCCTGCACTCGATCGAGCCGCTCGCCGAGCTCACGTTCATCGGTGGGTCGCTCGAGCTGGCGCAGAACGACGAGCTGACCGCGGCGACGCTGCCGAGCCTGACCACGGTGAACGATCGCATCGACGTCATGGAGAACGAGAGCCTGCTCAGCGTCGAGCTGCCGCTGCTCACGGTGCTCGGCTCGGCGATGCGCGTGCGCACGAACGCCAAGCTGGTGAGCCTCGGCGCGCCCGTGCTCACCAGCTCGGGCGGCACCCTCGAGTTCATCGGAAACGTCGCACTGAGGGACGTGTCGTTCCCGGAGCTGATCTACGTGGCCGACTCGGTGTACTTCCTCGGCAACCTCGCGCTCACCACGCTCGACTTCGGTCACCTGGTGACGACGGCCAGGGAGGTCTACTTCCGCGCCAACGCCTCACTCGTCGACCTGACGGGATTTGGTGAGCTGCGCAGCGTCGGCAGCAACCTCAGCGTGATCGAGAACGTCTCGCTGGTGTCGCTCCAGGGCATGCCGGAGCTGCAGTCGGTGGCCGGGGAGCTGGCGCTGGTGGACAATCGCCAGCTGCCCAGCAGCGCGGCGCAGAGCTTCGCCGATGCGCTCGAGATCGGCGGCGAGGTCACGATCAGCGGCAACGGGCCGGACTAGCGAGCGAGCCTCGGCCGCGTCAGCGCGGGATCTGCACCGGCGCGCCGTCGCCGTCCAGCGAGCGCTGCGCGGCCTCCAGCACGCGGACCACACGCAGGCCCGACTCGCCGTCGCAGAGCGGCGCCTTCGCCTGTTCGACGCACTCGAGGAAGTGCCGGCACTCGACCTCGAGCGGCTCGGCCATCGGGATGCGCGGGATCAGGATGTCGCCGTTTCTGATCGAGAGGAACTCGGCGTACTCGGTGAAGGTCGGCGGCTTGTCGAAACCCTTGTCGTAGATGCGCAGCTTCTCGACCGGGTGCGCGTCGTCGAACTCGACCATCTTCTGCGAGCCGACGACGGTGAGGCGCCGCTCCTTGCGCGGGTCGAGCCAGGAGAGCTGCACCTGCGCCATCATGCCCGACGGGAAGCGCATGCTGAGGAAGACCACGTCGTCGACGCCCTTCTGCAGATAGCTGCCGCCGCGCGCGCTGACGCTCACTGGCATGGCGTCGACCAGGTGCACGATCATCGAGATGTCGTGCGGCGCCAGGCTCCACATCGCGTTCTCGTCGCGGCGGACGCGGCCGAGGTTCACGCGCAGCGCGTACATGTAGAGCAGATCGCCGAGCTCCTTGGCGTCGACCATGCCCTTCAGCTTCTCGAACGCCGGGTGGAACAGCATGAGGTGCCCGACCATGAGCGTCTTCCTGGAGCGGCGCGCCGCGGCGACGACCATCTCGGCGTCGCTGGCGCGCAGCGCGAGCGGCTTCTCGACCAGCACGTGGCGGCCGGGGGCGAGCGCGGCGACCGTCTGTTCGGCATGCACGGGCGCCGGCGTGGCCAGCACGACCGCCTCGACGTCGGCGTTGGTGAGCGCGTCGGAGAGATCGCGGCCGAGCTTCGCGTTGGGCGCGATCGACTTCGCGCGCTTGAGCGCGTCCTCCGACGCGTCGCAGACCATGACCAGCTCGGCGCCCTTGGCGCGCTCGAACGCGCGCACGTGGTTGATGCCCCAGGCGCCCGCTCCGACGACGGCGACCTTCACGCTCACGCGACACCTCCGGCGTAGAACTTCGCGATCTCGTCGACGACGTACGCCTGTTGCGCCTCGCTGAGCTCGGGGTAGATGGGTAGCGCCAGGGCCTCGCGCGCGGCCTGCTCGGCGTGCGGGAAGGCGCCCTCGCGCAGCTCGAGGTGCGCAAAGCAGGGCTGCAGGTGGAAGGGCACCGGGTAGTAGATCTCGGTGCCGACGCCGGCCTTGCTCAGGTGCTCGCGCAGCGCGTCGCGACGCGGCGCGCGCACGACGAACTGGATGTAGATGTGACCGGGCGCGTCGTCGGGCAGCACGACGTCGGCGGGGAAACGCGCGTGCGCCGCGAACAGGCTGCGGTAGCGATTGGCGTTGGCGCGGCGCGCCGCGGTCCACCCGGCCAGGCGCGTGAGCTTCACGCGCAGCACCGCCGCCTGCAGCGTGTCGAGGCGGAAGTTGCCGCCGATCGCCTGGTGGTAGTACTTCGGCCGGCCGCCATGGGTGCGCAGGAGCCGCACGCGATCGGCGAACGCCGCGTCCTCGGTGTACACGGCGCCGGCGTCGCCGAACGCGCCCAGGTTCTTCGACGGGAAGAAGGACAGGCAGCCGGCCAGGCCCGCGAGCGGCGCGGCGCCGATCGACTGCGCGGCGTCCTCGATCACCGGGACGGAGACCTCCGGCTTGGCAGCGGCGCGGCCATAGAGGTGCACCGTGATGACCGCGCGCGTCCGCGCCGTGCACGCGGCCGCGGCGGCGCGCGGATCCAGGTTGAACGAGGCCGGATCGATGTCGGCGAGCACCGGGCGCGCGCCCAGCCGGGCGACCGCGCCGGCGGTGGCGAAGAAGGAGAACGGCGTGGTCACGACCTCGTCGCCGACGCCGATGCCCAGCGCCATGAGCGCGACCAGCAGCGCGTCGGTGCCCGAGGACACGCCGATCACGTGCGCGCTGCCGATCGACGCGGCGAGCTCGCGCTCGAACGCCTCGACGTCGGGCCCCATGATGAAGTGGCCGGAGTCGACGACGCGCGCGATGGCCGCGAGGACGTCCTCGCGGAGCGGCTGGTTCTGCGCAGAGAGATCGAGCAGCGGGACACGGGTCATGGGGGCGAACGTTCCTTTCGAGAGCCGGAGTTCGAGAGCTGCGCCGGGCCGCTTAGAGGCGCAGCCGCAGCACGAAGACGTCGAGCTGGCCGCTGTACGGCAACGGTCCGGTGCCGAGGTCGACGGCCGCGCCGATCGAGCCGGTCACGTACACGCTCGCCGAGCCCGCCGGGCCGACCGCCACCCCGTGGCCGATGTCGTCGGCGCCGGAGCCGAAGACAGACGACCACATGTGCAGCCCGGAGGTCGAGAAGCGGACCGCGAAGAGGTCCTTCTTGCCCTGCGAGGTCCGCGCGCCGCCGCCGAAGTTCACCTCGCCGCTGAAGAAGCCGGTGACCAGCACGGTGTCCGCGGGGCCGATGGTGAGCCGACGCACGCCGTCGGCCATGGGCCCGGCGAACCCGCGCGACCACACCGGCACGCCGGCGCCGGATAGCTTGGCCAGGAAGCCATTGCTGCCGCCGCCCATGGGCAGCGATGTGCTGCCGATCTCCACTGCACCCTCGTAGCGGCCGGCCACGACCACCTCGCCGAACGGGTTCACGCCCACGGCCTCCGCCGTGTCGTCCCCGGGCCCGCCGAAGGTCACGTCCCATTGCCAGTCCAGGGCGGCGTCGAGGCGCAGCGCAAAGATGTCGGGCTTGCCCGCGCTGACGCGCTCGCCGCCGCCGAAGTCGACCTTGTCGTCGAAGCCTCCGGCCACGACGACCCCGCCGGCCGGGACGACATCGACGTCGAAGCCGGTGTCGCGCTTGATGCCACCGAAGCGCGCAGCGTCGACGCTGCCGCCGTCGTCGAGCTCGAGACGCACCACGAAGACATCCACCTGCCCGGCGCTCACGAGCGGCGTACCGACACCGAGGTCGAGGGTGCCGGCGAACTCGCCGGTCACATACAGCTCGTTGCCCGAGATCGCGAGGCCCAGGCCGCGAGCGTCGGGAGAACCGCCGCCGAGCTTGCGCGACCAGAGACAGTCACCGTCGGCGCCGTCGTAGCGCACGACGAACACGGCGGTCTGGCCGGCGGCGAGGATCCCGCAGCCGAAGTCGACGTTGCCCTGGAACTGGCCCACGACGACCACATTGCCGGAGGCGTCCACCTCGAGCGCGTTGACCTGCTCGGCGCCGTTGCCGCCGATTCCCCGCGTCCAGCGGTGCGCACCGTCGGCGCCGACGCGGACCACGAAGGCATCGCCGTTGCCGGCGTAGCTCACCGAGGGTCCGCCAAAGTTGATGAAGCCGCCGGTGCGGCCTCCGACTGCCAGGTCGCCATCGGC
>JBKJOI010000714.1:0-13104 GCA_046595695.1 Haliangiales bacterium
ACAACGTGAGCTGCGGCGGCATGGCCACCTGCACCAACAACGCGTTCTAGCCCGCGAGTAAACGGCCGCGGCGACCGCCTAGCGCGCGAGCAACGGCCGCAACCACTTGCCGAGGGCGCGGAACGCTTCGCCGCGGCCGATCTGCGCCAGGTGCCCGCCCGGGAACCAGTGGATCGGCGGGCGCTCCCAGTGCTTCCACAGGCGCTCCGCCTGATCGGGCGGCGTGATCCGGTCGCCCCGGGCGGCGATGATGAAGCGGCGCTCGGGAGCGACGAGCGGCGCGCGATGCAGCGGCGCGTGCACCCGGAAGACGCCCTCGAGCAGCGGCAGCGTCACGCCCGCGGCGACCGCGCGCAGCCGCGCCGGCGAGGTGTCGCCGGGCCGCCACATGAGATCCGACATGGACACCGCGGGGATCATGGGCACGGCGAAGGCGAGGTCGGGAACCAGCGACGCGAAGAGCGCGGTCGTGTAGCCACCGAGGCTCATGCCGGCCATGCCGATGGCCGGCACGTCCTGCTCGAGCAGCCATGCACGCAGCGCGCGCAGGTCCGAGATGGCCTGCCCGAACGCCTCGTTCGTACGCACCACGTGCGGCGACGGGAACAGCTGGCCCGAGCGCATGCCGCGTGGGGTGCGGAAGCCGTGGAACGGGAGCTGGAAGACGATCACGTCGAGGCCGAGGCGGCGGAAGTACTCGATGGGGAAGGCACGCGTCTCGATGAACCAGTTGCCGCCGCCCCAGCCGTGCAGGAGCACGACGGTGGTGCGCGGCCGCGGCGAGCGCCACCAGCGCGCGTACGCGGTCTGGTTCTCGCCGTGCGCGGCGAACTCCTCCCGGTACTCGGGCACGAGCGGCACGTGCGCTGACGGCCAGACCAGGTCCACGACGGCGCCGCCGCCGGGCAGCGACGACACGTGCGACGCGCGCATCGGGGCGGGCGGCGGCGGCACGAAGAAGCTGTCGGGCGCCGAGAAGTGCTCGCTCTTGCCATAGAGCTCGCCGAGCTGGGCGAGCATGGCCGCCTTGCCTTCGTTGGGCGGGTGCCGCGGCACCTGGCCCGACATCGCCCGGTTCATGACGCGCAGCAGCGCGCCGTCGACGACCGCGCCGGCGCGCGTGGTGAATCTGGCAAGCCCTGCGAGACCGCTTGGCCGGGAGCGGCCCAGGACTCTTGAAGACATGGCCCGGAGCATAGCTCAAGGCCACGACAGGCGACGACGCGGCAGACGAGCCGGAGGCGGGGTGCGCTGCGCGGCCGCGCTCAGCTCACAGCGAGCGCATCACGAAGTCGCGGAAGTCACTCAGGCTGGCCGAGGCCGCGTGGCCCTCGAACATCGGGTCGCTCCAGCCGGGCAGGGCGCCGGCGTTGCCGAGCTGCAGATCGAGGGCGTAGGTCATGAGGCAGGCGCGCTCGCCGAGCGGCGCGAACTCGGCGTAGCCGGCGACGCAGATGGCCGACTCCGGCGAGGTCGCCCAGTCGACGCGACGGCGCCCGGACTCGTAGCGGTAGTGACAGGTGTAGCCGATGGTGGCGCGCTCGAGCCGCGCCAGGAAGGCGACGTCGCGCGCGCGATCGTGGGCGTCGCGCCCGGTGATCACGGCCGAGCGCACGATCGTGAGCCACTCCGGGATGCGCTCGACGTCGATGAACAGGTCGTAGCAGTCGTCCGCGCGGCGGGGCAGGGCGGTCGACAGACGCGCCTCCGAGATGGGCGGCAGGACGGTTCTGCGGCTCGTGCTGGGGACGAAGAGCGCCTGGATCATAGTTCTGCCTCCTTGCGGCACGCGCGTCCCAGGAGCAACCGTCATGCCGCGGCGCGAGATCAATAGTTCCGCTGGCTTGGGTGCTGGCTACCGCCGAAGCGGCTTGTCGTCTGTCCGGACACGGCTACTCGGGTCGCCGGCAGACGCGGCTTTCGAGCCCGCCGCGTCACGGGCGCGCGTGGGGGCGCGTGGGGCGCGTGTTCGGTGCCATCGCGGCGCGCGGCGCACGGCGCTGGACTACCGGGCTCGTCTGCTACGCTGCGGGCGTGGTGCCAACGCGGTCCCTGTCCATCCTGGTGTCCGTGGTCGCGCTCGTGACGCTCGTGACCGCCACCTCGATCGCCCACGCCGGCAAGTTCGGTGGCTTCTCCGCCGACGGCACCCGCTGGCTCCACGGCAAGTCGTCGATCTGCAGCGCCGCCGCCGTGGATGGCAACGGCCTGGTCGTGGCGCCCGCCGCCTGCGAGCCGGCCGCCGACGCGCGCGCGGTCGCTGCGTACAGGTTCGCCGGGCCTCCGCGGCTCAAGGTCGCCAGGCACGCGGCGAACGGGCAGCTGGACCTCTCGATCGGCCAGGATGGCCACGTGATCACGGTCTACGGCGACGCCGGCGGGGGCCGGAAGCCGCTCGCGGTCTTCGACGCCGGCCAGGAGGTCGGCAAGCTGTCCGGCCCCTGGCTCGACGCGGGTGGCGCGCTCGTCGCGGTCGAGTACACGCTGAAGGGTGGCGCCAAGACGGCGGCCTTCGCGGTCGCCTTCGACGTCCGCGCGTCGCTCGCGCAGATCGCGCCCCGGCCGGGCGGCGTCATCGAACGCGTGCTCGAGCGGGGCACGACCTGGACGCAGAAGCAGATTCCCTGCGAGGAGGCCGCGGTCACGCTCACGCTGACGAAGGAGCGACGCTTCACGATCCTCATCGAGACCCGCTGCGAGGGCTCGAAGGACCGCCTGCGCGTCGGCGGCCGCGTCGTCGGCGAGGAGCCCGACAAGCTGGTGCTCAGCTTCGCCAACGACGACGGCCCCGAGGAGCACCTCGCGTGCCGCGTCGCCGCCTGCGACGACGGCGCGGGCGAGTGCCTCCGCTGCGAGAGCGAGGACGTGGGCTTCGTGGTGAAGCCGAAGGCGGGCAAGTAGCCGGCGCGCGCTCCGGCGCGGCCGCGCTCAGTCTTTCGCGCGCTTCACGTTGTAGACCGCCTTGCCGGTCGCGATCACGAGGTCCGGAGCGTCGGGATGGAAGATCCGCCCGTCCACCGACGCGACCCGGTTGCCCATCCGCGACACCGTCGACTCGCACACCAGCATCTTCGCCTCGCCCAGGCGCAGGTAGTCGATGCGCAGGTCGATCGTGGAGACCGTCTCGGGCGGCGTGATGAGCGTGAACGCGGCCGCGCCGCCGCAGGTGTCGATCAACGCGGAGTGCACGCCGCCGTGGATGGCAGGCCGGAACGGATCGCCGATGAGATCGGGGCGGAACGGAATCTCGAGCCGCGCGAAGCTCTGGGCCAGGTGAGATACACGCACACCCAGGACCTGGTTGAACGGGATCCGCTGTTCCATGAACTCGCGGACTAACCGTGAACGCCTGGCTGCCACAAGGCGACTAAATGGTCACAGTCGACATGGGTGGTATGCTCGCAACAATGGCGCGTTCCCCGGGAGGGCCTTCTGAGCGTCCCATCGGGGAAGTGAGCGAGGCCGAGCTCATCGTCCGCTGCCGATCGGGCGAGCGCGAGGCCTTCGAGCGCCTCTACCGTGACCACCGTCGCATCGTGGCGGCCACGCTGTACCGGGTCATGGGCGACCGCGGCGAGCTCGACGACCTGGTCCAGGAGGTCTTCGTCATCGCCTTCCGCGGCCTCGAGCGCTTCCGCGGCGAGTCCAAGATCAGCACCTGGCTCTACCGGATCTGTATCAACGTCGCGCTCGGCCGCCTGCGCACCAAGGCCCGCCGGCCGCCACCGCTGCAGCTCGATCCCACCACCGACAGCTCGGTCGAGGACTCGCCCGATACGCCCGAGCGCTTGCTCGAGCGTCGCGAGGACATCGCGCGCGTCTACCGCGCCCTCGACCAGCTCTCGCCCAAGAAGCGCGTCGTGCTGGTGATGCACGAGATCGAGGGCCTGGACCTGTGCGAGATCGCCGAGATCGTGCAGGCGCCGCAGGTCACCGTCCGCACGCGCCTCCACTACGCTCGCAAGGAGTTCTACGCGATCATCGCGAAGGACGGCCAGGGAAACGGGGGCAAGCGGTGAGCCGCCACGTCGCCCCCACGCGCTGGGCCCAGCTGGCCGCCGGCCGCGTCGACTCGGTCGAGCGTCTCGAGCTCGAGGCGCACGCGGCCGCCTGTACGCGCTGCCACGAGGAGCGCGCGCGCGTCGTCGCGGCGCGCGCGGCCTTCGAGGCGGTCGCGCGCGAGCAGCCGCCGCTCGGCTGGGAGTCGCTCGGCGCGCGCCTCCACTGGACCATCTCGTCGGAGATCAAGCGTGGCGAGCGCGAGGCCGAGCAGGTCCCGGAGCGGCGCCGCGCGCAGGCGCGCCGCTGGTTGCCGCGGTTCCTGGTTTCGGTCGTGGTGCTCGCGGCCGCTGGGGCTGCCGGGTTCCTCGTGTCCAAGGTGGGGAGTGGCGGCGAACGTCTGCAGGCGCAGGGCGCGCCGGCGACCGCCCAGGATTCGCCCGGTGCGCCCGTCGTGCCGGCGCCCGCGCCCATGCCTGCGCCCGGTGCGGTCGCGCTCGAGGGCCTGGTCACGCTCGCCGAGGGGCAGGCGCTGCTCGACGGCAAGCCGCTCGCTCCCGACGACATCCTGCGCGCCGGCAGCCGGCTCGCGACCGGTTCGGGTCGCGTGCACGTGCAGTTCGGCCTGGAGGCCGGCTTCGTGCTCGAGCCGCGCAGCGTGGTCGAGCTGGTGGCGTTCGATCAGCGCGCGGTCGAGCTGCGCGTCGAGGGAGCGATCGTCGTCCAGGTCACGCACCGGGCGCCGGGACAGCGCTTCGCGGTGGTCGCGACCGGTCGCCGCGTCGAGGTTCGCGGCACCGTCTTCCGCGTTGCCGGTGGTGCCGACGGTCTCGAGGTCGCGTGTACGCGCGGCCGGGTCTCGGTCTCCGACGGCGCCGGCAACGACGACGTCGAGGTGCCCGCGGGCTCGTGGCTGCAGGTGCCGCTCGCGGTCGACCTGGGCAGCGTGCGTGCGCGGCCCATGACCAGCGCCGAGACGCTGACAGCGGCGAGGCACCTGCACGTGAGCCTGCTGGCCATCTGGCCCAGCCGTGCCGGGGCGCAGATCGCGTCGTCGCTCCTGCGCGTGTCGGCGTCCGCGGACACGCAGGTGAGCATCGACGACGTCGTGGCCGGGCGGGGGCCGGTGGTCCAGCGCGTCGCGCCCGGCCGTCACCTGATCGGCGCCGGTGGAAGCTCGCGCTGGGTTGCGACCACCCCGGGCGTCGACGTGGACACGGCCGCGCCCAGCGCGCCGCCCTCGCGCATCTCTGAGCGTGCGCACCAGGTCGAGGATCAGCTCGGCAAGCACCACGGACGCTTCGAGGTCTGCGCCAACCGGATTCGCGGCGTCGATCCTGACACCAGCGGCGAGCTGGTCATCGAGCTAGAGATCGGCGCCGACGGCAGCTTGCGCTCGGTCGTGGCGGTGAAGGGTCTGCACGACCAGGCGATCGAGGAGTGCCTGCTCGACGTGATCCGGCAGCAGTTCACCTTCCCGGTCGGCAGCGGCGATACGGTCCGCAAGTCGATCCGTTTCTGACCGGGGCGGCACGGTGCGCGCGCGGTGCGCGGCGCCCCCGGCGCGCGGCCAACTCCCGGCCGTATGGGCCTGAATCCAGGCCCATGACCGCGTGGCGCTCCGCGCATGGCTCAATCACTGCGCTGGGTTGCGCACCGCGGCCAGGTTGTCACGCAGCTATGTGCTCTACCAGCACGACGTCGCTTGCTCGATCCGGCCAGCTCTCGGTACACTTGGACCATCGGGTGGCGGGTAGAGTCGGACTGGGGAGAACCTGGTGAAGTCCATCGAGATCATATTCACGACTGGTCGCGACGTACTCAAGGCGTACTGGGGATTCCTCTCGAACGGCGGGTTGGTGCTCCACGACACGCACGACCTGCAGCTGGGCGACCCAGTCGCGCTGCGGGTGACGATCGCGTCGTCGCAGCGGGAGTACAAGCTGCGCGGTCACGTGGTGCGCCGGCCCGACGTGAGCCACGCCACTCCCGATCGCACGGTAATCGAGTTCGCGCCGGGTGAGCCACACGACCTCCTGCTCTCCGCAGCGTGGGCCGAGACCGACAACGTGCCCGCGCGCCGTCATCGCCGCCAGCACGTGGATCGCGAGATCGCCGTGCGGCTCCCCGATGGCGGCAGCGTGCTCACCGGCCGGATGTTGAACGTCTCGCTGGGCGGCTGCTGCGTGAACATCAGCGGCGGCGCCAGCCGCGTGCGCGCGGGCGAGACGGTCGAGCTGTCCGCGGCGGACACGCGCACCCAGGGTCTGGTGCGCTGGCAGCGCGCCGACGACCTGGGCGTGCAGTTCGACGAGGCGCCGGGCGAGCGCACCGACGTCGAGCGCTTCGTCCGCATGTTCCTGTAGGCCGCCGCGCTACGACCGCACGAGCTACGCCAGGTGGCGGTCGACGAACTCGGCGGCGCGCGTGGCCAGCGCCATGATGGTCACCTGCGGGTTCACCGCGAGCGACGACGGCACCGACGAGCCGTCGGCCACGTAGAGCCCGTCCACCTCGTGTACGCGGTGATCCTGGCCGACGACCGAGCTCTGCTTCGAGGCGCCGAGGCGCGCGGTGCCGAGCGGGTGGTAGGCGGTCAGATCGAAGTCGCGCGCCGACAGCTTCGTGCTGCGGAAGCGGCCGAGATCGGCCTCGCCGTGCAGCTCGTCGAAGCCGTGCACGAGCGGCGCGACGCTGGTCGCGCCGGCGGCGAAGAACACGCGTGCCAGGATCTCGACGCCGCGCTTGAGCCGTGCGACGTCGTGGTCGCCGAGCACGTAGGTCACGAGCGGCTTGCCGCCTGGCCCGGAGCGCACGCGGCC
Organism: Haliangiales bacterium; assembly: GCA_046595695.1. Lineage (GTDB taxonomy): Bacteria > Myxococcota_A > Polyangia > Haliangiales > SHYZ01 > JBKJOI01. Next base: position 6,822 of record JBKJOI010000714.1, read on the forward strand.
GCGCGACCGGTCCTCGATCATGAAGCCGAAGAGCGCCGCCTGGTTGATCGACTCCATGAGCTGGACGAAGCGGTCGCCGAACAGGCTCATCGACGCGGCGCCCAGCTCGAGCGGCGGCGTGCCGCCCTCGTACAGGATGCCCTCGTCGTGGAACTCCTCGATGCCGTAGCCCTGCGGGATCGCCGAGAAGCCGCCGATCGGCTCGTCGAACCAGGCCCAGGCCGCCGCCGCCGGGTGGATCGACAGGTTGCGGCCGAGCTGTCCCGACGGATCCGGAACGCCGCTCCGCTCGAGCAGGAGCGGCGTGAAGAACGTGCCGCACGCGATCACGGTAGCGCGCGCGTGCACCGACAGCTGCACCCGCTTGCCCGAGGTCGCGCGCGCGACGACGCCGGTGGCGCGCCCGTGCTCCATCACGATGCGTAAGGCGCGCGCGCCGGTCACCAGCTGCGCGCCGGCGCGCAGCGCGAGCGGCACGTACGACACGTTCGTCGAGCGCTTGGCGTCAGTGGGGCAGCCGAAGCAGCACACGCCCTGGCCGTCGCAGTCGGGCGCGTTGCGCTGGAGCGGCTGGTGCTTGTGGTAGCCGAGGCGCTCGCAGCCGCGCGCGATCACGGTCGCCACGCCGCCCAGGTGGCGCGGCTCGGCGCGCTTCACCTGCAGGACCGCCTCGACACGCTCGTAGTAGCCGGCCATGACGTCGGGCGTGAGCTCGGTGAGGCCGAACTCGTCGCGCCACTTGCGCAGCACGCGATCGGGCACGCGGTAGCAGGTGCCGCTGTTGATGGTCGTGGTGCCGCCGACGGCCTTGCCGACCGGCACCGGGATCGCGGTGTTGCCCATGGCGACGGTGGCGCCCATGTCGCGGTAGAGCTTCTGCTGCATGGCCAGGGGCCGGCCGCCGAAGTCGGCGCGCGTGAAGTACTCGCCCTCCTCGAGCAGCACCACCGCGTGGCCGCGCTCGGCGAGCTCCTTGGCGACGACCGCGCCGCCCGCGCCGGTGCCAACCACGACCACGTCGCACTCGAGCACCTCGTCGGCATCGAGCGTGGCGGCGCGCAGCGTGCGTTCGTTCACGCCTCGCATCGGATCGGCGGTGCCCGCGGGCCGCTCGTAGACGCAGCCGAGGGCGCGGTAGAGGGCTGGGTCGTCGAAGTGCGCGATCTTGAGCGGCGCGAGCAGCGCGCGCAGTGCCGTGCGCCGCACGTAGTCACCGGTGCGTAGCCACTCGAGCACGCGCGTGCGCGAGCGCGGCGCGAGGCGCGAGAAGCGCCGCAGGTAGCGCGCGTGCGCCGCGGTGTCGACCGCCGCGATGAGCGCCCGGTAGGCGCGCGTGAAGCCGGGGCCGGTCGCGGTCAGGAGCTCCTCGACCTTGCCGACGGTCGAAGCGCCCGCGCCAGGCAGCGTCCGGCCAGGTGGGATTGCGGTCTCGGCGATCGCGGTCAGCGTGTCGCGCTCGCGCTGCGTCAGGCATTCCGCGCGCTGCCGGATGGCGTGCAGCATCTCCAGTACAGTACACAAAAATTGGTCCAATGGTCCGACCAATGCGGCCTTCGCCGCAGAAGTGGACCCATGCCCCGCTCTGGCCGGGGACACTCTCCGCCTTCCTCTGGCCGGGGACACTCTCCGCCTTCCAACAACTTGAAATCACAAAAGTTCCTGAAGTATGTGCGCAATCATCACATTTCTCACTCGCCAGGACGCAGGGTTGGAAATGTGATGATTGCGCACATGCCTCGAAAACAATATGCAGTCCAGCTAGTTGGAAGACGGAGAGTGTCCCCAGAGGCATCCGCGTCCCGAGAGGCGAGCCTGGCGGAGGCGGCCTACCAAGCAGCGTACGACGCGTCGGCCAGGCTCCATGTGCCGCTGAGCGCGATGCCCAGGAAGAGATCGTCGCCTTCCACGCGCAGCGTCGCTGCGGCGCCGAGGCGCGCGGCGCGCGACGCGATCATCTGGTAACCGACGCGCAGCGAGGCGCTGCGCCCGGCGCCTTCCTCGTCGCCTTCCATGTCGTCGTTGGTGTTGGTGTCGCCGCCGCGCAGCGTGGCGCCGAGCTCGAGGGCGCCGCGCGGATCCCAGGCCTCGCCGTAGAAGAAGCGTCGCCAGGTCACGTCGGCCTCGACCGCGTAGTAGCTGGGGTACCCGCCCGAGCCGTCGTCGAGCCGGTATGCCGCGCGCAGCCCGGCGGTGAGCTCGCTCAGGCCACCGGGCGACTGCCGCGCGAAGGTGGCGCGCGCGACCGCAGCCTCCTCGCGGTGCAGATCGAAGTTGTCGTCCTCGAAGACGCCGCCCTCGCCGCGGTTGTCGCGGCCGACCAGCAGCTCGGCGACGCCCATGCGCACGTCCCAGCCATCCCAGCGGCGATCGAGCTGGCCGTCCTCGAGCACGCGCAGGATCTGGTAGACAGTCGTGGCGTCCGGGTCGCTGAGCAGCACGCCGGCTTCCTTGAGGATCTGGAGCGTGGCGACCACCTGGTGGCGGTAGCCCAGATCGGCGCGCGCGTCCCACCAGGCGGTCTGCAGCCGGTTGGCGACCTCGGCGTTGATTGGGCGCCCGAGCTGGCGCGCGCGGCGCAGGACTTTCTCGATCCGCGCCACCCGCAGCCGGGTGCCCACGTCCAGGGTGCGGCCATAGCCGACGCCGAGCGCGAGCCCGGCGTCGAGCGAGGGCACGAATTCCTTGAAGTCGGTGCCGAGCGTCGACTCGACGTTGATCGCCGAGCCGCCCAGGCCCAGATCGCCCCCCGCGTGCAGGAAGAAGCCGTGCGGCGCGCCCAGGTAGAAGCGCAGCTCGGTCTGACCTGTGCCGGCGAACGCGAGCGCGAGCGAGCCGGTGTCGGAGAGCTCGCCGTCGCGATCCTGCGCGCCGCCCGCAAACACGAAGCCGCCGTCGAACGAGTAGCCGAGCTTGGGCTGCTCGAGGCCGCGGTGGTACGCCAGCGCGGCCGAGCCCGACATCTGCGGCTGGTCGGCGATGGTGTCCCAGGTGAGCGCGAAGGAGCCGACCGCGAAGGTCCAGCGCTCCGACATCGCCAGCACATCGGGCGCGAAGCGGCCCTTCTCGGGCACGCTCACGCCGCCGAGCGCGGGCTCGTCCTGCTCGGGCGTCGCGGCGTCGCCAGCCTCCGACGGATCGCCGGCGCCCGACGTGCCGCTGACTGGTGTCTCCACCGGCGCCTCCTCGGGCCCGGGTGTCTCCGCGGGCGGCGGCGCGGCGGCCGGACCCTCGCCGAGCGCGGCGAGCGCGTCGCCCGCGGCGTCGCGCAGGAACTGATCGCGCGAGGCGTCCTCGCGGACCTTCTTCAGCACCGGCACGGCACGCTTGTCGCCGAGCTTGCCGAGTGCCTCGATCGCGATCTCGGCGATGGCGTCGAACTTCTCGGTCTCGACGATCTTGATGAGCGGTAAGGCGGCGCGCTTGTCGCCCAGGCGGCCGAGCTCGCGCGCGGCCTCGCGGCGCTTCTCCCTCCAGGTGTCGTTGGACATGCCGCCCGGCTTCTTCTGCAGCACGGCGATGTGGTCGTCGACCTGATCGGCGCCGGCCGCGGCGGGGGCGAGGGTGAGCGTGGCGACCATGGCGGCGAGCGCGGCCGTGGGGACCGCTGCGAATCGGCAGCTGCTCATGGTTGGGGCGGCTCCCCGCCAAACGTGCCGCAGTGCCCGGCGGCGAGCGCGTCGCAGGTCGAGACGTCGACACAGCGCAGGATATACTGTAGCCGGTCGGCGGTGACGTCGTCGCCGCGCAGCGCGTTCACGCATGCGGTGTAGTCGCCGTTGTGGTTTCCGTCGGCGTTCTCGTTGTTGAGCAGCAGGACCCCGCACTCGACGAGCCGCAGGCAGGCCTCCTCCAGGCTCGGAGGCGGGTCAGTCGCGGTGTCAGGTGGACAGGACACCAGGGGACCGGCCGGCGTGTCGCACGGCCCGAGCGCTCCCGGCGTCGGGTCGTCCGAGCAGCTCGCCCCGAGGACGAGAGTCAGGAACAACGATAGGCGCAGCACGCCCGCATCGTAACGGCCCGACGCTGTGCTTTCAACGTTTCAGCGGGGCGCGGCGGGCCGCGCGGGCCGCGCTACTCGGGCGCGTTGGCCGCGTGCGTGTCGGCGCTGCCGTCCATGGGCGGCACCGCCAGCATCCGGGTCTCTCCCAGCGCCTGCGCGACAATCTCGGCGATGTCGAGCACCTGCACCGACTCGTCCTTGTCCAGGGACTTCACGCCGTCGGTCATCATCACGTTGCAGAACGGGCAAGCGACCGCGATGGTGGTGGCGCCGGTGCCGACGAGCTCCTTCGTGCGGTTCACGTTCACGCGCGAGCCGTGCTCTTCCATGAACATGCGCCCGCCGCCGGCGCCGCAGCAGAAGCCCTTCGCCTTGTTGCGCTCGGGCTCGGTCACGCTGCCCACGATGGGCAGCAGCTTGAGCGTCTTGCGCGGCGCCTCGTACTCACCGTTCCAGCGGCCCAGGTAGCAGCTGTCGTGGTAGGTCACCGACAGCTTCTCGCTCTTGCCGCTCGGCTCCGGCTTGAGCTTGCCGGCCTCGAGCAGGTGACTGATGAGCTGGGTGTGGTGGACGATCTCGTAGTTGCCGCCGAACTGCGGGTAGTCGTTCTTGAGCGTGTGCAGGCAGTGCGGGCACGACGTGATGACCTTCTTGGCCTTCACCTTGTTCAGCGTGGTGATGTTCTGCTCCGCCTGCATCTGGAAGAGCATCTCGTTGCCGCCGCGGCGCGCCGGGTCGCCCGTGCACGCCTCCTGGTGGCCGAGCACCGCGTAGTCGACCTTGGCGGCGTTCAGGATCTTCACCATCGCCTGGGTCTGCTTGCGGATGCGCTGGTCGAACGCGCCGGCACAGCCGACCCACAGGATGTACTCGGGGTTCGGCTTGTCCTCGATCGTGGGCACGTCGAGGCCCTCGGCCCAGTCCATGCGCTGATCGGCGCCGATGCCCCACGGATTCGAGTTGCGCTCGATGTTGCGGAAGGCGCGCGCCAGGTCGGGCGGCGTCTTCTCCTGCGCGAGCACCAGGTTCTGCCGCATCTGGATGATCTTGAGCGGATGCTCGATGAACACCGGGCAGGCTTCCTGGCAGGCGCCGCACATCGTGCAGGCCCACAGCGTCTCTTCCTTGATGCGGCCGCCGACCAGGGGCGGCAGCTCGTCGAGCTTCTTCTTGAGCGCCGCGATCTCGTTGTTGCGCCAGTCGTACTCGGGCGTCGCCTCGAGCACGCGGATCTGCTCCAGGATGGGGCCCTTCTCGAGCATCTCGTAGCGGATGTCGTGGATGAGATCCATCGGCGACAGCGGCTTGCCGGTGAGGTTGGCCGGGCAATAGTTCGAGCAGCGTGCGCACTCGGTGCACGCGTAGGTGTCGATGAGCGACTTCCACGAGAACTGCTCGAACTTGCCCACGCCCCACTGGTTCTCGTCCTCGAGATCGACCTTGGGCAGGTCGAGCTTGCGCTCGGAGAGGTTCATGGTCGCGATGTTGGGCAGCGCGCCGAGCAGGTGGATGTGCTTCGAGAACGGCAGGTAGTTGAGGAAGCTGAACAGCGTGATGAGGTGCGTCCAGTAGGCGACCTCGCCGATCGTGTGCGCGGTGCCTGGCGAGATACCCGCAAACATGCCCGCCACCACCGACGAGACCGGGTGGTGCGCGACCTCGGTCAGGCCCGACGCGAGCCCGTGCGAGCCGAACGCCCAGTGGCCGAAGTGCGTGACCATGAGTGTCGCGATCGCGCCGAGCACGATGCCGGCGTCGAGGTTCATCGGGATGAGCCGCGGCTTGAGCACGACGCGACGGAAGAAGCCGTAGCCGATCATCACCAGCACGACGAGGTTGGTGAGGTCGACGATCCAGCGCACTACGCCGTAGACGGAATCGCCGAGCAGCATCGCGAAGGTGAACTTGGGCCACAGACCGTTCACGAACAGCTCGAGCGCGCCGATCTGGATGATGAGGAAGCCCCAGAAGATGAACAGGTGGTGGTAGCTGTTCGCCGACTGACCGATCTGGCGCTCGGCGACTTTCTTCTGCCCGACGAAGTAGACGAGCACGTTCCAGAGCCGCAGACCCAGCAGATCGAAGCGTGGCCGCGGATCAGCCACACCGAGCAGCGCGTAGCGAGAGTATCGCAGGATGGTGAACGCGACCGCGCTGAACGCAACCACGAGCATCACCGCAATGATGATTTGTTTCGTCAAGTTAACCCCATGATTCGGCTTCTTGCCGCACTGCGGCATATTTCATAGCACACGTCATGAAAGTGACGGATGCGAAAAGATA
>JBKJOI010000576.1:0-3296 GCA_046595695.1 Haliangiales bacterium
CCCAAGATCGTCGGCGTGGTCGGGGTACTTGAGGACGATCAGGCCGAAGCGCTTGATGGCCTCGTCGTACCCCCCGTAGTCGAAGAACATCTGGCCGTTCTTGAACACCACGTCGACGATCTTGGGGTCGGCGGGGAACAGCGTGGCGTACAGGTCGACCGCCTCGGCGAACTTCTTGTCGACGGGCACGAGCTCGCGCTTGCCCTGCAGGTTGGTCGGGCGCGCCTTCTCGTAGGCCTGCATGGCCTTGAGCAGCGCCTCCTGGTGGAACTTGCCGACCGGCGCGGTCTTGCCCACGGCCAGGTACTCGTCGCCGCCGGCCTCGTACTGGCCGAGCTTGAAGTAGAGGATCTCGGCGCGCAGGAAGCGGATCTCGACGCCGTTGGGATCCTTGGCGAAGCGGCCCAGGTAGTACTCGTAGACGCTGGCGGCGCGCCGGTACTTCTCGACGTCGGCCTTCTTGCGCGACTTCTCCCACGCCTGCGCCTCGCCGTGCAGGCGCTTGCCCATGGTGCGCAGCGCGTTCTCGGCGGCGCGGTAGGCGCGCTTGATCGCCTTGGGCCGGCTCTTGTTGGCCTTGGCCCAGGGCGAGCCCTCGCCGTACTCGTCGGCGATCCGCTTGGCCTCGGCGAGCGCCTCGCCGGGGTCGTCAGTGGCCAGGTGCGACTCCACGATCGCGATGCGGAACTTGGGCGCGTCGGGGTGCAGCGGGTCGAGCTCGATGAGGAAGCGGTAGGCCTCGACGGCGCGGTCGTAGCGGGTCTGGCCGTAGAAGGTGTCGGCGAGCTTGGTGATGACCTCGCGCGAGTAGCGCTCGCCGCCGATCGAGGCCAGGAAGTCGTAGGCGTCCTTGGCGGTGACCTTCTCGTCCTCGGTGAACACGACGATGAGGTACTCGAGCGCCTCGGAGCGCAGCTGCGCGCGCCGCTTGCGCTGCTCGAAGTTGCCCGACTTCTCGGCCTCGGCGGCGAGATCGAGCACCTGCTTGAAGCGCCTGGCCGCGCTCTTGGTGTCGCCCAGCTTCCAGTCGCACCACGCGCTCTTGAACAGCGCCAGGTCGTAGACCGGCGACTCGGGATCCTCGAGCACGTTGGCGTAGGCACTGCGCGCGTCGGCCCAGCCCGCCTTGGCGAAGTGGAACTCGCCGATCATCATCCACGAGTCGGGGTAGAGCGTGGAGTCGGGGTGCTCGGCGATCACGCGCTCGAACCAGCCGAGCGCCTCGTCGGGCCGGTTGTTCTCGTAGGCGGTGAAGCCGAGCAGGTACTTGCACAGATCGATGCGCCGGAAATTTGGGTGATCGTCGACGAGCCGGATGTACAGCGCCTCGGCCTTGCCCAGGTTCAGCTTGGGCAGCTTGGGCTGGCCGCGGCAGCTCTGGTCGCGCTGGCGGCAAGCAAAGGCCTCGCGGTCGTAGCGCTGGTTGGCGAAGACGAACTGGCGGCGCGCCTCTTCCCAGTAGAGCTCGGCCAGCTTGAAGAGCGCCTCGCCCGCGGCCTCGCCGCCCGGGTTGGTGGCGATGAACTGCTCGAGCAGCTGGATCGCCTCGGTGCGCTTCTCCTGCGCGAGCTTCTCCTTCTTCTTGAGGATCGGCTCGAGGTCCTTCGGCACCGGCACGGACGAGCCGGTGGGCGGCCGCTTGCGCAGGTACAGGTCCTGCGCGGGCGTGTCGGTCTCGTCGTCGTCCTGCGCGTGGGCCAGGGGCGGCGCGAGGCAGAGCAGGGCGGCCAGGACCGCGGCTATATGTCGGCACCGCCAGCGCAGCTGGCGGGAGTTTCTGATCACCGCCATCCCGAGTACTCGTCCTTCCAGAACTCGGCGTCCGGAGGCCAGTAGACCTCGTCGTCGCCGATCATGCCTTCCTCGTACAGCCGGCCGAACAGCTCGGGCGGGAAGCGGCCCTGGGCGAGATCCTCGATCTCGATCTCCAGCTTGCGCTTCACGCCGATGACCGCGTCGATCTTGCCCAGCTTGGCCTTGTCGAGCACGCGGCGCAGGTCGACGTACAGCCCGGCGAGCGCGCGGGTCGCGATCCTGTCGGCCGCGTCGTCGATGCTGCGGGCGAAGTCTAGCGCCAGGAGCGCGAGCGCGCGCGCCCGCGACAGGTCGCTCTCGATCATTGCGCGCAGCCGCGGATCCGCCCTGGCGAGCAGCTGCTTGTCGGCCTGTTCGGACGCCGCCTGCGCGTCGGCCTCCATCGTGGCGAGCGCGGCGTCGGCGGCGTCGAGCTGGCCGAGGCGCTCGGCGGCGACGTCGCCCTTGATGCGCTTCTCGCGGATCGACTGATCGATGGCCGTCTTCTCGCGGCGGATCTCCTCGCGCAGGCGGCGCACGTCCTCGTAGAGCTCGCCGGCCTTGCGCGCGGCCTCCTCCTCGGCCGTGGCGTCGACGGTGACGGCGGCGACCTTGCCGCCCGCCGAGGCCAGCCGGCCCGCGAGCTGGCGCCACGACGCGACCACGTGCGGCGCGTCACCGGCCTCCTTGCGCAGGCCGTAGGCCGCCTCGTGCAGGCGCATGAAGCGCGGATCCAGGCGCAGCATCATGCGCACCCGCTCCTCGGGCGTGCGGTCGACCGCGCGCCTGGCTGCGGCCTCGGGGTCCCTGCGCTTCTCGCGGTCGAGCTCCATGGCGCGATCGAAGAGCGCACGCCGCTTGGCCTTCGACTTGCGAATGTCCGCGGCCGCGTTCACCACCGGCTGCAGGTCGGCGACCAGCGCGTCGAACCGGGCCTCGGCGTCCTCGAACTTGCAGTCGGCCAGCTCGATGTACGCGGCCAGCAACATCGCCTCGGGCGCGAGCGGCGAGTCGGGGAACACCTTCAGGAACTCGGCGGTCAGGTCGCGCGCGGTCGCCAGCTCGCGCTTCTGGTACATCGACCAGGCGGCCTCGAAGAGCGCCTCGGGCAGGCGATCCGAGTCGTCGGGGATCTGGAAGTAGTGGTAGTAGGCGTCGTCGTAGCGGTCCTCTTCGTGGGCGAGGCGACCCAGGCCGAGCCGCGCCAGGTCCTTGATGGTGAAGTAGCGCGCGTCGACGTAGAAGCTGTAGCGATCGTCGTCGGGCGTGGCGACGATCTCGCAGAACGCGTCGGTGGCATCGGTGAGCTCGCCGCGGCGGGCACGGATCACGCCACGCAGGTAGAGCGCCGAGGTGTACAGCCGGCTCTTGCGACTGATCTTGACCAGCTCGCCCTCGGCGCCGTCCAGCTCGCCCTTCTCGTAGGCGACGCGCGCCTCGAGGTAGGCGCGCTCGCCGGTGGCCTCGACGGGCAGCGGCTCGTTCAGCTTGACGCCTTCCAG
>JBKJOI010000901.1:0-2717 GCA_046595695.1 Haliangiales bacterium
CGCCGGCGATCAGCGCGGCGAGCTTGTACACCGGCCTGTCGAGGCGCGTCGCGGCCAGGCCGCCGAGCGCGAGCCCGATGAGCGGCCACGCGAGCAGGTACGCCCCGTCCGGCAAGCCGCGGTGCAGCACCACGGTCACGACCAGCCACAGCACGCCGCCCGCGGCGGTCCGGTCGGCGACGCCGACGCGCGTCGGGAAGATGCGCGAGGCGGTGGCGGCGGCGACGAAGCCGAGCGCCGCGAACGCGAGCAGGTAGACGAGCGTCGCGGCCGGCCGCACCGCGGGGGTGACCGCCTCGGGACGGAGCGCGCGCGTGAGCACCAGCAGGCCGACCGAGACCAGCACGCAGGCAGTGAGCGCGCCCAGCTGCGCGCCGAACGCCAGGCCGACGCGCCGTGGCGCCGCTGGATCGCGGCGCGTGAGCAGCACGACCCAGCCGGCCAGCAAGAGCGCCGCGAACAGCGAGATCCACAGGCTCCAGTCCGCGGGGTAGACCACGAACGCGAGGCCTGCGACGTCGAAGTACACCGCGCGGCCCAGGTCGGGCACGAGCGGCAGGTTGGCGGGCGTCCGGGCCAGCTGGCGCGTGAGCGCGACCGCCAGGCGGCCGTGGTGCGCGAGCGTGGCGCGCGACGCGTTCGCGACGGTGTCGGCAGGCGCGTGGTAGCGCGAGAAGCCGCCGATGTTGGCGAAGTTCAGGCCCGGCACGCCGCGGCGGCGCCACTCGCTGAAGTCGGTGTCGTTGGGCATGCGCTCGTAGATCGCGCGCGCCAGTGAGTTGCCGACCGGGTGCGGCGCGTCGGCGAGTGCGCGCACCAGCATGAGATCTGGGCCCGAGGTCTCGAACATGAGCGCGGGCCCGGCGTTACCGCGCGCCTCGAAGTTGAGCACCACGCCGACGTCCTTCTGCCACGGGTGCGCGCCGGCGAACGCCGCGGCCCCGAAGAGCCCGAGCTCCTCGCCGTCGGAGAACAGCAGGATCACGTCGCGCGCGAGCGGCGGCCCGGTGGCCAGCGCGCGCGCCGTCTCGAGCAGCGCGGCGGTGCCGTAGCCATCGTCGGAGGCGCCCGGCGTGGTCGTCTTGGAGTCGTAGTGCGCGACCAGGAGCACCGCGGTCTCGCCGCGCGTGCTGCCGGCGCGGCGCGCGACCACGTTCTGCACGCGCACCGCGCGCACCGGGTAGCCCTGGTCGAAGGCGGCGTACTCGGGGCGTACCCAGGTGGTCTCCTGCACGCTCGCGTCCCAGCCGGCGGCGGCGAGCGCGGCGAGCAGGTAGTCGCGCGCGTCGTCGTGCGCGGACGTGCCGGGCGCGCGCGGCGTGGCGGCGAGCCGGTGCAGGTCCTCGAAGGCGCGCGCAGCGTCGAAGGCGCCGGGCGCCGCCGGGCCCGCGGACGGCGCGGGCGGATCGATCGGCTGCAGCACCAGCACGCACAGGCCCACGAGCGCGACCAGCGCGCCGTATCCACGCATCATGTCAACCCCACCGCCTGGCCCACCTGCCGCAGCATGAGGCCGATCTCGCCACGCAGCGCGCTGACCATGCCGGTCAGCGCGAGCAGGAACACGAGCACGCCGAGCACGGCCTTGGCCGGCATGCCCAGGAAGTACACCTGCACGTGCGGCGACACCCGGTTGACCAGCCCGAGCGCGAGATCGGCGAGCAGAAGCGCCGCGAGCGCGGGCGCCGCCAGGCCGAGCGCGGCCAGCACCAGGTGCCCGGTCGCCTGCACGGCGAGCACGCCGATGGCGCCGCTCTCGATCCCGGGCGGCACGCTCAACACCGGCACCGCCTCGTAGCTGGCCGCGAGCGCGCGCAGGAACAGCAGGTGACCGTCGACGGCGAAGAAGACCACCACCGCGAGCTGCAGCGAGAAGTCGCCCAGCGGCGACGACTGGGTGCCCAGCTGCGGCACGTAGATTTCCTGGTTCGAGGCGCCACGCGCGGTGTCGACCAGGCGCCCGGCCGACTCGGCGGCCCAGAACGGGATGGCCGCGAGGAAGCCGAGCAGGAAGCCGAGCACGACCTCCTTGAGCAAGAGCGCGCCGAGCGTGAGCGGCCCGAGCGCCCTCGGATCCGGCGCGCCGGCGGTGACGGCAGGGAACACCAGCGCCACGAACGCGAGCGAGATGGCCACGCGCACCGGCTGAGGCACCAGCCGTCCGCCGAAGAACGGCGCGATCGTGAAGATGGGCACCACGCGCGCGGCGCCGAGCGCGCCGAACGCGATCAGCCGCTCTGGATCGAGCGCGAAGGACAGGCCGAGGCGCGAGAGGATCGAGGGTTCCACGAGGGGGCCGGGTACTCGGGTCAGGTGATGCGAGGAATCACGTCGAAGAGGGCCGTCGAGAACCGGATGAGCTGCGCGCCGATCCATGGCCCGGTGACCGCGAGCGCGATCATGACCGCGACGACCTTGGGCGCGAACGACAGCGTCTGCTCCTGGATCTGCGTCGTCGCCTGCACGACGCTGACGATCAGCCCGACGATCATCGCCGCCAGCACCACCGGCGCGGAGAGCAGGATGGCGAGCAGGAGCCCCTCGCGTGCGAGTCGCACGAGCAGGTCGGCAGAGGTCACGCGCGCAGCGTATCGACACCGGCGCGTGAACGCGAGGCGATTTGCCAGGACCCTCGCACACTTGCGATTTAGTCCGGTCCGACACCAGATTTAGTATTGACCACAGGCCTCAGCCCCAATACCTTGTGCTTCGTCGTC
>JBKJOI010000978.1:0-9538 GCA_046595695.1 Haliangiales bacterium
CCGCCGACGCGGTCGCGCGCGCCCACGGCCTGGCCGACGCGGCCGACGCCGTGCGCCGCCTGCTGCCCGCCGAGGTGCTGCGCGCGCGCCGGCTCGAGCTGCTGGCGCTCGAGCGCCAGCGCGCCTCGATGGCCGACCGCCTGTCCGCCACCGAAGCCGCGCTCGCCGGCGCCGACATGGCCGCGCTCGCCGACGCCCGCGACCTGGCCGGACGCACCGCCGAGAAGCTCGCCGCCGACAAGATCGCCGCCGCCGCCTCGGAGAAGCTGGGCACGGCGCGTGCGCAGGCGGCCGAGCTCGCGCGCGCCGCGCAGACCATCGCCCAGCGCGCCGCCGAGCACGGCCGGCTCGACACCGAGCTGCGCGTGCTCGGCCAGCTCGCGCGCGTCTGCGGCGGCGACAACCCGCTCAAGATGAGCCTCGGCCGCTACGTGCTGGCCGCGCGCATGGAAGAGGTCGCGCTCGCGGCCAGCGAGCGCTTCTTCGCCATGAGCCGCGGCCGCTACCGGCTGCGGCGCACCGACGAGGTCCGGCACGCCGGGCGCGGGTCGGGCCTCGATCTGGTCGTCGACGACGCCATGACCGGCGGCGAGCGCTTCGTGCACTCGCTCTCGGGCGGCGAGATGTTCCTCGCCTCGCTCAGCCTGGCTATGGGCCTCGCCGACGTGGTGCAGGCGCACGCCGGCGGCATCCGCCTCGACTCGCTGTTCATCGACGAGGGTTTCGGCTCGCTCGACGACGAGACGCTGGATCAGGTGCTGCGCACGCTCGAGGATCTGCGCGCGGGCGGGCGGCTGGTCGGCCTCATCTCGCATGTGAGCGAGCTCAAGGAGCGGCTGCCGGTGCGCCTGACCGTCGTCAAGGGCACGCGCGGCTCGAGCGTTCGCCTGGTCGTCTGAGGGCGAGCGACAGGTCGCCGCGCATGTGCTCGATTTTCGCGAACAAGCTCAGCGGCGCTCCAGGTCGATCTCACGGTCGAGCGCCGCGAGACGCCGGACCAGCGGCACCGTCTCGAGTGGGATCGTCACGGTCCGCCGCTGGCCGTCGGGCAACAGGAGCACCACTTCACCTTCCTCGGTGACGGACTGCACCTTGCTCCGCCTTGTCTCTTCGACGTTCCGTGGAACCCCGAGCGTCATCATTCGCACTCTCCCTTGTCTCTGGTAGGTACAACGACGTCGGGGTAGCGGGCCGACGCCGCCGCCAGCAATCGGTCCGCCCGTACCCCGGCGCCGTCGCCGGGCGGATACTCCACCTGGCTGGCTTTTGTCGAGCAAAGCGCGTGCCAGGATGAAGGTGTGGCGTAATGTACGGAAAAGTCTCGAAGTGGCCCGCCTGACGCCTTCAGAGCGCAGAAAAAAGAGCCAGGCTGCGCGCACGACCGGAAAGGATTTCGAGACCCCTTGACAGTAACTGCCAGTTTGATTACCGAGAGGCTACGAGTTGTGCGAATTCGGCTACGCGTGTGGCGCGGGATGCGAATGCGGTCCGTGAAGGAAGGGCGTAGCAGGTTGTGACGACACCGCGACGGGAGCGAGCCAGCACCGACGATTCGGTCCGAGCCTTCGAGGCCGAGGGCACGCCCGTGGCCTTGCTCACCATCGACGCCAACCTCGACGTCGTCGAGGCCAACCAGGCGCTCGCCGAGCTGTTCGGTCGCACCGTTGCGCATGTCATCGGCCGCCCGCTCGTCGAGCTCATGACGCCCGACGATCCGCAGGTCATCGCTCGTCACATCGCCGGGTGCTTGCAGGAGCAACGCATGCTGACGATCGAGATCGAATGCCGCACCGCGCTCGGCGAGCGTCGCGTGTTCGAGCTCTCGAGCTCACCGCAGCAGCGCACGGAAGGTGCGGTGGCCGTCTCGGTGTGCCGCAACATCGGCACGCACCGCGAGTCAGAGGACGCGCAGCTGCTTCTGTCTAACTTGACCGTGGCTCTCCTCGGCGTGCTCGACCTGCAGCAACTTGCGGGCCAGTTGGCGCGCGCGCTCGTGCCGCGGCTCGCCAGTGCGTGCCTCGTGTACGCCCGCGAGGCCGCCGACGCTCTCGATGCGAAAGCCGCGCAGGCTGCGGCGGGCCCAATGCCTCGCATCGCGACCGTGCGGGTCGATTCCGACGGTCCCCCGCCCTGGGCCGATGCGGAGGTCGACGCGAACCTCGCCAGCGTGGCGACCGAGGTCGCACGCACCGGGACGGCGCGCGTGCTCGCGCTCGGCGCGCCGGGAGCCCATGGATGCGAACCAGCGCACGAAGCCTACGTCGTGCCCATGGGCGTGCCCGCGGCGCCGCTCGGCGCGATCGTGCTGCTGCGTGCGTCGCACGATCGCCGCGAGCGCACGCCGTGGCGTGCTCTGGCTGACGAGGCGGCTTGTCGGGCCTCGCTCGCCTTCGCCGCGGCGCAGCGCTTCCGTGAGCGTGACCGTGCCGTCGAGGCGCGCGACGAACTCATCGCCATGTTGTCGCACGATCTGCGCAACGGCCTCGGCACCGTGAGCATGAATTGTCAGCTGCTGCTGCGGCCGCGGGCCACCGATGAGGCCTTAGAGGTCTGGCAGCGTCGGCTCGAGGCGGTCAAGCGCGCGACCGACTGGATGACCGAGCTCGCCGAGGACCTGCTCGACCAGCGCGCGCTCGAGCTGGGTCGGCTGGTGATGGACAGGCCGCCCACGCCGGTCGCACCCGTGTGCCAGGAGGCGCTCGCGCTGCACGAGTCGGTCGCGACCGAGATGGGAGCCCGGCTCGTGCTCGAGGACACATCAGACGGCGCGATCGTGCTCGCCGATCGCGTCCGCATGCTGCAGGTGCTCGACAATCTGATCGCGAACGCGTTGCAGGCGTCGTCGCCGCGCAGCGATGTGATCCTGCGCGTCTCGGCAGAGCCGGAGCACGTGCGCTTCTCGGTGCGCGACAGCGGGCGTGGGATCGTGCTGCCCGAGGGCGGCGCGGCGGCGCTGTTCACCGGCGGCGCGCGCGGCTCGTCTTCACTGCGCGGCCGCGGCCGCGGACTGGGGCTGCCGATAGCGCGCACGCTGGTCCACGCCATGGGTGGCGAGATCGGCGTGGCCCGTCTGCCCGACGCGGGCACCAACTTCTACTTCACCCTGCCGCGCACCACCACCGTCACGGCCTGAGCGACCGCCACGGCCTGAGCGACCTTCACGGCCTGAGCCGCGCGCCGCGCGGCCATCGTGAGCGGTCAGTGGATGTCGGTCGAGCCGCTGGGATCGTCGGCCGAGTCCTCGAGCAGCTCGGGCGCGACGCCGAGGTCATCGCCCGCGTACTGGTGCAGCTTGTTCTGGATCGTACGCTGCGTGATGCCCAGGATGCGCGCCGCGTTCGCCTTGCTGCCGCCGGTGTGCTCCAGCGTGCGCAGGATGACGAAGCGCTCGACCTCGGCCAGCGACGCTCCCGGCACCGACGGTAGATCGTCGCCGTCGTTTCTGCTGGACGCGAGCATGGGCGGCAGGTCGTCGATGCCGATCTGCTCGGACGTGCTCATCACCACGGCGCGCTCGATGGCGTTCTCCAGCTCGCGCACGTTGCCGGGCCAGGGGTGGCGGACCATGCACTCCAGCGCTTCGTCGGTGAAGCCGCGGATGCGACGGTCGTTCTCGCGCGCGGCCACGCGCAGGAAGTGATCGGCGAGCAGCGGGATGTCGAGCCCGTGCGAGCGCAGCGGTGGGACCTCGATCTGGACGACGTTCAGCCGGTAGAAGAGGTCCTCGCGGAAGCGGCCGCGCTTCACCTCGGCGATGAGGTCGCGGTTGGTCGCCGCGATCACACGCACATCGACGCGGATGGTCTTGTTGCCACCGACGCGCTCGAACTCGTGCTCCTGCAGGAAGCGCAGCAACTTGACCTGGACCGAAGGTGAGATCTCGCCGATCTCGTCGAGGAACAAGGTGCCGCCGTCTGCCTGCTGGAAGCGACCGTCGCGGCGCGCGACCGCGCCGGTGAACGCGCCCCGCTCGTGGCCGAACAGCTCGCTCTCGAGCAGCGATTCGGCGAGGGCGGCGCAGTGCAGCTTGACGAAGGGCCGGCTGGCGCGCTGGCTGTGCTCGTGGATCGCCGCGGCCACCCGCTCCTTGCCGGTGCCGCTCTCGCCGGTGACCAGCACGCACGCGCGCGACGGCGCGACCTGCAGGATGACCTTGCGCACGCGCTCTATCGCGCTCGACACGCCGACGATCGACTGGATGCGCTGCTCATCGGCTATGCGCATGCGCAGGTCTCGCGCGTCGGAGCGCAGCCGGCGCCGCTCGATCGCGCGCTCCACGACGAGCGTGAGCTCCTCGAGGTTGATGGGCTTCGAGATGTAGTCTGCCGCGCCTTGCCGGATGGCCGTCACGGCAGTCTCCACGCGTCGGCTCGCGGTGATGAGGATCACCGGGCACTCGGGATCGTACTCGCGGACGCGCCGCATGAGCTCGATGCCGTCCATGCCCGGAAGCTTCAGATCGGTCAGCACGACATCGGGGCGGAGCTCGACGAACTTGGCCATGGCCTGGTACGCGTCGGCGGCGGTCGCCACGATGCGGTCGCCGCCCAGCGCCTCGACGAGCGCGGTTCGCACGTCAGCCTCGTCGTCGACGACCAGAATGCGCTTGCTCTCTTCCAAGCCCCACCTCCCTCGTTCTATGACCTTGGCGTTTGTCGATCGTGAGCCGAAGGCCGAACCACCACGTGTCGGATGCGATGAAGTTTCACCGCACTGACATGCGGCACGAGTCGGCAACCTGGCGTGAACACAACCGCTGTGGCCGATGGCATGTCGCGCGCACAGCTTGCGGCACATGTCCGCCACGCGCTGCCACCGTCCTACTTATAATGCCGCCACGGCCACCATGGCAATCCTTGCCACCGGCATGGTGCTGCTCGGCGCCGGCTGCTCCCGCTCGCTGGTCGTTCAGCGCCCCGAGGATCCCGCGGTCGACGAGGCGTACACGCGCTCGTGGGTCGCGCAGATCGAGGCCCAGGCGCAAGACGGCGACGTGATCCTCCGCCGCGGCTACGCCGTGCTGAGCGACCTGATCGTGTTCGTCACGCCCGGAGACGACATCACGCACGCTGCGATCTACGACGCCGAGACGCGCACGGTGATCGAGGCCGTCGATCCGGAGGTGCGCGAGCAGGCGCTCGCGAGCTACGTGCGCGGCGCGCACCGCGTGGTGCTCATCCGGCCGTCGGGGCTCTCGCCGCGGGAGCGACACGAGACCGTGCGGCGCGCGCGCAGCGCCATCGGCACCGGCTTCGATCACGAGGGCTTCATCGGTCTCGACGATCCCGAGCGCTTCTACTGCTCCGAGCTGGTCGTGTGGGCGATTCGCGCCGCCGAACGCGGCCTGCACGTCGATCGCCTGGTGATTCCCGGGCAACTCGCGCGCTACGGGACCACGCTCTTCGACTCGGGCCCGCGCGAGGAGTCGCCGCCCGGATACCACGTGCCGAGCCGCTCCTTGGCGGCCCGCTGAGCGCGCCCTCGAGCCAACCGTGGGGCGCCCGGAACCGTCTCGAACGCTGTGCGTCATGGCTCTCAAGTCCGGTCATTAAGAAACTCCAGTGTATGACTGTCAAGCGCAAATACCTATCATTCCGAGTATATACATCGATATAGGACGATGCATTCGTCCGTTCGTGTCGGCCAAAATACGGGTGGAGGGAAATGTGCGTGTTTGGGCTACGCTCCTGACGTGCGCTTCGCCGGTTTTGCGTTTCTGGTGGGGTGCTCGGTCGTCACCATCTCGGCCGGGTGCCGGTCTCGCCACGATGCCGTGCAGGCGCCCGCCGACGCCACTGGCTTGACCGAGCTGCCCTCCGCTGCGGACGTCGTGCTCGGTGTCTCGGTTGCGCAGGTGCGGGCGCAGCGCGCGTTCGATCCGCTCGTGAACGAGGTGCGCGCGCGCCTGCGTCCGGCGTTCGAGCTCGTCCAGACCGAGTGCCACTTCGATCCTCTGGCCCTCGTGGATTCGGTCGTCCTGTCGAACGACGGCGCCGCGCGCGAGCTCTCGCTCGCGCTGGTGCGCGGCCGCTTCGAGCGCGCGCAGATCGACGACTGCGTCGCGCGCGTGGCCAGCGCCGATCGCGGCAAGCCCGTCGTGGCGCGCCGCGAGGGACGCCTCACGATCTACGCCGCGGCGGGCGAGCCGCTCGAGCTGCACGTCCTGTGGCTCGGCGACGGGCTCGTGCTGATCCCGTTCGCGAACCTCACAGATCGCGCGTACGCGGACAATCTCCTGCGCGCGCCGCGGCGGCTGTCGCAAGCGCCGACCATCGCCGGCCTGGTGCGCGAGGCGAGCGCGGGCCACGCGGCCGCGTGGCTCGTCGCGGCCCCGGCTGACGCGGTCGCGAGCGTCGCGCCTTGGCTGCACGAGCCGCTGGCGGCCGCGTTCGGCGCGATCGCGGCGCGTCGGCTGGTGATCTCGATCACGTTCGGCGGCGGGCTTGCCGTGCGCGCGCGCGCCGACTTCGCGTCGCCCCAGGACGCCGCGACGGCGGCCGCCGTGGTGCGCGGGCACGCCACGCGCTTCACCACGTTCGACGTGCCCGCTACTCCGCCGCGCGAACCGACGCTCGACATCGTCGCGTCGCTCGACGACGACCGCCTGCGCCGCCTGATCGCCGACCTGCTCGCGCTCCCGTCACCGCGCGGGGAGTGAGCCGGCTCACGTTCGCAGAAATTCCCGCGCCGTGCTGACATCGGATGAGGCCCGGGCGGGCCGGCCCGAGATCCCCCAGACCTGCGGGCTAAACTGGCCACTTGCAGGTATTGTTCGGCCGCTCTCATGACCGAAGCCGCCGCCGAGACCACCGCACCCGTCCCGGACGATGATCTGGATGACGCCCCGCAGGGTTTCGGCGAGAAGCTGCGCCGCGCGCTCGCGGTGCCCTCCCGCTTGCTGGGCGCGCTCTTCCTGCCCGATCGCTGGATCCCGCGCGAGGTCACGGTGGCCCGCTTCGGGCCCGCGATCCTCGCCGTCATCATCTGCGGGCTGATCTCCGCCGCGGCGATCGGCGTACGCCTCGACGTCTCGACCGACATCCTGTCGCAGGCCGCCGCGGGCCCGCGCATGGGGGACGAAGGTGGTGGCGGCGGCGGCGGCGACCAGATCTCGGCCGCCAAGAGCGATCGCGAGATCGCCGAGGACATCACCAAGACGCTCGCGGTCGGGCGCGTCATGCGTCTGCTCGAGGCCGGCCTGTGGGTGCCGCTCGAGCTGCTCTTCCTCACCTTCTGGCTGTACGTGCTGCTCTGGTACGTGGGCGGTGCGCCCACGCTGCCGCGCGCGTTCGCCGCGAGCGCGCACGCGGCCCTGCCGCACGCGGTCAAGTCGCTGGTGATCGCCGGCGCCGCGCTGTCGCAGCCGTCGCTCACGCCGTCGCAGGCCGACGGGCTGGTCGGCAACCCGCTCGCGGCCACCTACGCCGGCCTCGGCCCCGCCGCCGCCAGCCTGCTCTCGGGCGTCGACCCGTTCATGCTGTGGTCGATGGTGCTGCTGGGCCTGGGCATGGCGCCCGCCGCCGAGATCACCCGCAAGCGCGCCTTCGTCGCCTTGCTCGTCGCCTTTGCGCTCTACCTGGGCCTCGGCCTCGTCATGTGTGGCGGATCGCCGCCGCCCCAAGGAACCCGATGACCGTTCTCCGCTGGATCCTCGCGCTCCTCTTCATCGGCGTGGTCGCCATGCTCACCCTGGGCGCCCTCAAGCCGCGCGATCGGCCGGCGACCGAGGTGCAGGGCACCAAGGCTGGCCGCGCCACGCTCACGCGCACCGTGAGCGGCGCCGGCAAGCTCGAGCCCGCCCACAAGGTCAACGTGTCCGCCAACATCACCGGCACGCTGCTCTCGCTCGAGGTCGAGATCGGCTCGGAGGTGAAGAAGGGCGACCTGCTCGGCCAGATCGACACCTCGCGCTACGAGAGCATCGTGTCGCAGCAGCGCGGCCAGCTCGCCGCCGCGCGCGCCGACGTCGAGGGCGCAAAGGCGCGTCTGTCGCGTCTGCGCAAGGAGGCGCAGCGGCTGTCCGCGCTCGCCGACCGCGACGCCATCGGGCTGTCCGAGCTCGAGCAGGCCAACGCCGGGGTGCGCGAGGCCGAGGCGCAGCTGTCCGCCGCCGAGAACCGCGCCAACGTCGCCGGCGCCTCGCTGCAGGAAGGCAAGCAGAGCGTCACCTGGGCCACGCTGCGCGCGCCGCTCGACGGCACCGTGCTCTCGATCAACCACCGCGTCGGCGAGCGCATCCGCGGCTCCGACTTCTCCGAGGACGTCGTGCTGGTCATCGGCTCGGTCGCCGACATGGAGGTCAAGATCGAGGTCGGCGAGCACGACGTGGTGCACATCCGGCCCGGCCAGAAGGCGACCATCGAGATCGACGCCATGCCCGACGCGCCCATCTCGGGGCACGTGATCGACAACGGCCGCGACGCCATCGTCAAGAACGCGGGCACCGATAACGAGGTGACCACCTTCCCGGTCTGGGTCGCGCTCGACGAGCCGCCGCCGACGGCGCTCTCGGGCATGAGCGCGCGCGTCGACATCTATACCGACACGCGCGAGAACGTGCTCGCCGTGCCCATCCAGGCGGTGACCGTGCGGCCGCCGGGCGGCCCGAAAGGCCCTGGTCCTGCCGAGGCCGACGCGAGCGGCGCTGCCAGGAAGGACCCCAAGAAGGACGAGGCCAAGGACGAGCGCAAGACCGAGGTCGCCAAGCCCGACAGCAAGCCCGACGGCAAGCCCGACGTGCGGCCCGGCGCCGGCGCGCCCGGCAAGGATCGGCTCGAGAAGGTCGTGTTCGTGATCAAGGACGGCAAGGTCGAGCGACGCAAGGTCGCCACCGGTCTCGCCTCCGACACGATGATCGAGATCACCGAGGGCCTGGCCGAGGGCGAGGAGATCGTCGAGGGTCCGTACCGCGTGCTCGCCCGCCAGCTGCAGGATGGCGACATCGTCCAGGTGCAGTCGCCGGACGGCCCGGGCGGCCCCGGTGGCGGCCGTCCCGGCGGCGGCGGCGGCGCCAGGTGAGCAAGCACAGAGGCAGGGGCGAGACCGCGCCCGCCGACCCCGACGCGCCGCTGCTCGAGCTCGTGAACGTCTCGCGCCGCTACAAGATGGGCAGCGAGATCATCCACGCGCTGCGCGATGTCAGCTTCTCGGTGCGGCGTGGCGAGTACGTCGCGATCATCGGCACCTCGGGCTCGGGCAAGAGCACGCTGCTCAACCTGCTCGGCTGCCTCGATACGCCGACCGAGGGCGCCTACCGGCTGCGCGGCCGCGACGTCCGCGGCCTCGACGACGACGCGCTGTCCGACCTGCGCAACCGCGAGATCGGCTTCATCTTCCAGACCTTCCAGCTGCTGCCGCGCACGACCGCGCTCGAGAACGTCGAGCTGCCGCTGGTCTACCGCGGCCTCGCCCGCGGCAAGCGCCGCGCGATGGCGAAGAGCGCGCTCGAGCGCGTCGGCCTGGGCAAGCGCATGGGCCACCGGCCCAACGAGCTGTCGGGCGGCCAGCGGCAGCGCGTCGCGATCGCGCGCGCCCTGTG
>JBKJOI010000104.1:0-6678 GCA_046595695.1 Haliangiales bacterium
TGGACATCGCGCCGGCGTTGTCGACGATGGTGAGCTCGCGGCTGGCGTCGGCGTCCTTGCCGGCCGGCACGATGCGGTAGCCGCCGCGCGACTTGCCGTCGGAGCGGCTCCAGACGATCGAGCGCCCGTCGACGGTGTAGCGCGGGTTCGAGTTGGACTGCCCCGAGAAGGTCATGCGCCGGCCTTCGCGCCGGCCGCGCTTGTCGACGGTGGCGCGCACGAGCGCGTACTTCTGCCGCAGGTGCTCGAGCCACTCGTCGTAGAGCGTGAGGTAGTCCTTGCCGACCGCGCGCTTGACCGCGCGGTTCAACCCGAAGGGCACCGGCTGGCGGCCGTACTCCTGCGAGATCTGCGCGAGCACGCGATCGCCGTAGCGATCGGCGATGAAGTCGAGGAAGTGCGAGCCGTACAGGTACACGGTGTTGCCCTGCGGCCACGCGAGCGGCCCGGTGCTCATGCCGTCCAGGCCGATCGGCTCGCCGGTCAGCACCGCCATGCGCAGGTACATGTCGAAGACCGCGCTGCGGATGCGCCCCGACGACGAGCGCTTGCTCTCCTCGTAGGTCGCGAAGCCCTCGATGAACCAGCGCGGCTGGATCTGGTTGGGTGCCCAGGTCTTGCCGAAGATCCGGTTGTACCAGGCGGGCAGGCCCGAGATCGTGTCGAGGTGCAGGATGTGGGTGTACTCGTGCGCGAACAGGCCGTAGAGCCAGTCGTCGTGGTCGTTCAACGTCGAGAAGCCGGGCGGCGCGGTCGCGAACAGCGTGATCGCGTTGCGCGGCAGCACGCTGGCGAAGCCGTTGGCGCCGTCGGTGTCGTCGACGATGGTGACGAGCGTCTTCTCTTTCGGGCTGTGGCCGAGCGCGGGCGCCAGGGTGCGGTGGGCGCGCTCGGCGACGACGGCGACGCGGCGCGCGATGTCCTCGTTGGGCGTGTAGTAGTGGATGACGAAGTGCTCGCTCTCGATCGTCCACCACTCGAGATCGCCATCGGCGGCGGCGGCGCGCCGTGGCCATGCGAGGGATGCGACGAGCGCGAGCGCACACGCGGACAGCGCCAGCCAGGGTCGAACGAGCGTCGAGGCGGGGCGCGACAAGCCGCTTCATTGTAGTAGATTCGCGCCATGTTGAAGCCCGTCCGAATGATGTCGTTCGCCTTCGCCCTCGCGATGCTCGGCTGCGCCTGTCCCGAGAAGCGTGCCGAGGAGCCGGGCACGGCGCCGGCTCCCGTCGAGCCCGGCCCTCCGCCTGTCGATCCGGCGCTGCCGGGCGCGCCGCCCGCCACGCCCACGCCTCCCCCGACCGAGCCCACGCCTGCTCCGCCCGCGGTCGAGCCGCCGCCCGCGCCCGCGCCGCCGCCTGCCGCCGCGCTGCCCAGCAAGGCCGGCGACAAGTGCGACGAGAAGGGCTGCGGCGGTGGCTTCACCTGCGTGAGCTACTTCGGCATCGCCGGCGCCAAGGGCCCCGAGTTCAAGTCGTGCGAGATGCCGTGCCCGAAGGCGACCGACAAGTGCGCCGCCGGCACCAAGTGCGTGACCATCGCCGACGGCCCCGGCCGCGTCTGCCGGTAGCGGGACGCCAGCAGGACGTCGTCAGAGCGGCTTGCCCAGCACGCTCGACACCCGCCCGAAGCCGAGCCGCTCGTAGAAGCGCTCGGCGTCCGCGTTTCCCGACCACACCGTGAGCAGGATCTCCTCGGCGCCCTTGGCGCGCGCCCACTGGCCCGCCGCGTCGACGAGCGCGCGACCGTGGCCCTGGCGGCGGACGCGCGCCGCGACCACCAGGTTATCGATGTGCGCGCGGCGGCGCTGCACGAGCGCCGGGCCGGGCGGCGTGTCGTAGAGCTGCGCGTGGACCATGCCCAGGATGCCGCGCCCGGCCAGGCTGGCGGCGGCGGGTTCGTCGATCACGTAGATCACCTCGTCGAGCGAGCCGAGGATGCGCGAGAGATCGGCGCGGCTGCGCGCGGGCCGGCTGGGCCGCTTGAAGTAACCCGGCATCAGCCGCGCGTGCAGCTCGTCGGCCTCGGCGACCAGCGCCATGAGTGGCTCGTAGTCGTCCATGGTGGCGCGGCGGTGCGCCACGGTCATCGCCGGAAGCCCTTCTCGGCGATGGGCGCGATGCCGAACACGTCGACCAGCAGCTTCTCGATCGTGCGCCGGTTGACCGGCTTGCGCACGAAGAAGCGCGCGCCCAGCCCGAGCGCCTCGGTCTCGGCGCGGCGGCTCTCCTCGGTGGTGACGATCGCGACCTGGGTGTCGCCCAGGTGGCGGTCGTCGCGCATGCGCGCGAGCACCGCCATGCCGTCCATGACCGGCATGTTGAGATCGAGCAGGACCAGGTGAAACGGACGATCCGCGGCGCGCGCCTGCTGCAGCGCGCGCAGCGCGCCGACGCCGTCCTCGGCCTCCTGGATGACCACACCCGGCAGCCGCTTGACCGCGAGCATGAGCAGCTGCCGCATGGCGGGCGAATCCTCGACGATGAGCACGCGCCTTTCGCCGGGCGCGGGCGCTGGCTCGCCGCTCAAGGCACGTTCCTGATGCTCGGCGCGGCCGCTGCGGGCTCGCGCGCGCCCAGGAAGGGCACCAGCGCCGCGAGCAGCTCGGCCGGTCGCTCCTCGGCGGGCGCGTGGCCGCAGCCCGGAATCACGCGCAGCTCGCTGCCGGGCAGCTCGCCGTGCAGGCGGCGGCCGAGCCGCAGTGACAGCAGCGCGTCCAGCTCGCCCCACACGATCAACGTGGGCGCGCGCACCGCGGCGACGCAGTGCGCGACCTCGTCGGGGTCGTAGACGATGCGCATCGCCTGGTGCGCGGCCTCGACGCCGCCGGGGCGCTGCGCGCGCTCCCAGACGTAGTCGACCCAGTCGTCGGTCACCAGCGCCGGGTCGACGTAGATCTCGCGCTCCATGAAGCTGCGGATCATCTTGCGCGCCAGGCCCAGGCGGAACAGGAACCGGCCCGCGAACGGCAAGCGCACCGCGATCGCCTCGGGCGGCAGGTTGGTCGCGTACACCGGCGGCGCGATCAGCGCGAGCCGGTCGACGCGGTCGGGGTGGCGCGCCGCGGTCACCATCGACACCGCGGCGCCCAGGTCGTGCCCGCACAGCGATGCGCGTTCGATCTCCAGCGCGTCGAGGGTGTCGAGCAGGGTGTCGGAGAACGCGGTCGCGTCGTAGCGGTAGGCCGCCACCGTCGGGCGATCGCTCTCGCCGAAGCCGGGCAGGTCGAGCGCGACCACCTCGTGGCCGGCGTCGACCAGCGGCGCGATCACCTGCCGCCAGGAGTAGTGCGACAGCAGCCAGCCGTGCACCAGCACGACCGGTGACCGGCCGCGCGCACGCGTGCCGAGCTGGTGGACGAAGACCCGCGTACCGCGGACGTTGAGTAGCCGACCGGGAAGGCTCATGGATTCTGACTCTCGGCTCCGTCGAGCTGCGGAGCTACTCCGGGATGTCGTCGTACATGGTGATGATGGCGTAGCCGCGTGCAAAGGTAGTGCGCGTGTAGACGAGCGCCAGGCCGCCCTTGCCGCCTGTGCAGGAGAGTGCCACGACGCCGCCCTCGGCGATGAGGGCGTTCACGTCGACGCGTAGCGATTCGTATGCGGCGTTCGATGCAGGCTCGGCGGGCAGCGGTTCGAACGGCTGGCCGAGCAGGCGCCCGTACGCGGATATCGGTGCGCGCGCGCTGCAGCCGCCCCGCCCGACGGTGCGCGCGGCCAGGATCGGGAAGAACGCGCCCAGGTTGCGACGCTCGCGCGCCTCGCTGAACGGGATCGCGTCCTCGGCGAGGAACTCGGCGCGCTGCGCGTCGTCGAGCGGGATGCGGCCCATCGCGTCGTAGCGCCGCAAGAGCTTCTCGAACTTGCCGACCGCCACGAAGTCGAAGAGCGTGGCGTAGGCTTCGCGGCCGTCGAGCACGGCGCGCTCGAAGTCGGTGACCACGCGCTCGGGCAAGGGCGCGTCGGCACCCGGCGCGGCGGCGCGGCCGGCGGCCGTGCCCGCGCCCGGCCCCGGGCAGCCCGCGGCGAGCGCCAGGGTCGCCGCGAGCGCGACGGCCGCCGCGGCGGCGATCGCCACGGCGCGGCTCACGCCGCCACCGGTGCGCCCGCGGCCCAGGCGTCTCCGTACTCCTCGGCGATCGTGCCCACCGGCACGCCCAGTGCGACGAAGCCAGGCGCGAGCACCTCGCGCACCGCCTTCGAGAACAGCACGCGCTCCTCGGCCGCGCCCATGAGCCCGTGGCCGCGCAGCACCGCGTCGATCACGTCGAGCGAGCGCGGCGCCTCGACGACGTTCGCGCACGCCTTGACCGCGACCGGCACCATCTCGGCGGCCGCGGTGATCGCCGCGGCGCCGCCCTCGCGCAGGCTCCAGGCCAGGAACGACCAGCCCAGGCGCGCGTGGCGGATCTCGTCGGCATAGATGATCTTGAGCACCGCCTGCACGCACGGATCGACCGCCTCGTCGCGCATGACGGCCACCGCGGTGGTCGCGTAGGTCTCGGCCACGCACGACACCAGCAGCGCGTTGGACAGCGCCTGCAGCCGTTTGGGCCGCGCCGGATCGTCGGGCAGGTCGGAGAGCCCGAGCGGTGGGATCTCGGGCGCGCCGCTGTACAACGAGGTGAGCCGCACGCACAGCTCGGCGTGGCGGACCTCGTCGATGGCGGCCTGGTGCACCGCGGAGAGGAAGTCGGCGGGCACGCCCGCGGCGCACAGGTCCATCGACAGCACCGAGAACGTCGACACCGCCAGGTACTCGGCCTGGCCGCGCGTGCGCCAGGTGCGCGCGGCGCGCTCGCGCTGCGCGGGCGTCAGCTGCGCGGCGGTCGAGCGCTCCCAAGGCACATCGGTGCCGCGGCGGTGCATGAGCTTCTGGTGCTCGGCCTCGAGGGGCGTCCCCGAGAGCCACCACGGGCTGGAGGGCTCGTGTGCGGGCATGGCCGCGCTACGCGATGATGAAGCCGCGGCCCGACGGACGCTTCTTGCCGTCGGAGCGCGGACGCTTCGCCGGCGCGGCGTCGGGCGGGAGGGCCGCGTCGGGCACGCCGGCGTCGACCACGAGATCGATCGGCTTCGCGGCGGCGCCCGTGGTCTCGGGACCTGTTCCGCCTTCGCTCTCGCCGAGCCCCGAGCCGGTGCCCATGCGCTCCTCGCCGCTCGCGTTGCTCGGCTCGGCCGGCACGGCGGTCGGCGCTGCGGCCGGTTCCTTCTGTGCCGAGGAGCAGGCCGCGCCCGCGCCGAGCATCGCCCCGGCCACGATGACCGCCCGCCAGATGTCCTTCGTCACGTTTCGACGTCCCAGCATGGGAGGAGCGTACACCAGATCTGGGGGCACCCGGCGTGCGCGCGGCTTAACCGCGCGCGTCATCGCGGGTCCAACCGTCATGTCACGCCCGGCCTCCATCGCGCTGTCGCTGTTTCTCGGGGCTGCCGTGGCCGCGTGGTCGGCGGCAGGAAGCGGCTGTGGCACCCACGCCGCCCCGCGTGCCGGGACAGCCGCGCCGTCCACGGCCGCGGGTGGCGCGACGGCGTTCGACGGGCTCATTCGTGCCGGCTGGGCGCAGGCTGCCGTCACGCCCGCCGCGGTAGCCTCCGAGGCCGAGTACCTGCGGCGCGTGACGCTCGACGTCATCGGGCGCGTGCCCACCGTCGTCGAGGCGCGCGCGTTCCTCGACGATCCTGCGGCTCCCGCGGCACGCCGCGCCGCGCTCGTCGACCGCCTGCTCGCGAGCCCGGAGTACGCCGAGCACGGGGCCGATGTGTACGCCGATCTGCTGCTCGGCCGCGCCGCCCGCCTGCGCGGCCCGCTCGCTCAGGGCGGCGCCGCGCGTGCCTGGCTGGTGACCGCGCTGCGCGAGAACCGGAGCTGGGATCGCATCGCCACCGAGCTGCTCACCGCGACCGGCACGCTGGACGAGAGCGGCGCGGTCGGCTACGTCGCCGTGCACGCGGGCAAGGGCGGCGACGCGGCCGCGGCCGCCGGCCTCACCGCGCGCATCTTCCTGGGCGTCTCGCTGCAGTGCGCGCAGTGCCACGACCATCCCTACGATAAGCGCTACAAGCAGGCCGATTTCACCGCCTTCACGGCCTTCTTCGGCGAGGTGCGCGCGCGCCGCGGCAAGCCCGGCGACGGTGGGCGCGCGAGCGTGCGCGTCGTCGATCAGCCGCTCGCGCAGCCGCTCGCGGCCGCGGCGAGCGGTGGCGACGCCCGCGCCGAGCGTCGCCGCGCCAAGGCCGCCGCGCGCGCCCGGGCCAAGGGCCGCGAGCTGCCGGCGTGGGCGTTCGTCGCGCCCCGCTTCCTCGGCCGCAACGTCGTGGTGGGCCCGGGCGAGTCGCGACGCCAGGCGCTCGCGCGCGCCGTGGTCGGCTCGGACCTCTTCGCCAAAGCGGCGGTGAACCGCGCGTGGGCGTACTTCCTGGGTGCCGGCCTCGTCGATCCCTGGGACGACCTGGGCGTCGAGGACGATCCCGACCATCCCGCGTCGCTCACGCGGCTCGCGGCCGACTTCCGCGCCGGCGGTCACGACCTGAAGGCGCTGGTGCGCGCGATCGTGCTCTCCGAAGCGTACGCGCGCTCGTCGTCGTCGTTGCCGTCGTCGTTGCCGTCGTCGTTGCCGTCGTCGTTGCCGTCGTCGTTGCCGTCGTCGTTGCCGTCGTCGTTGCCGTCGTCGTT
>JBKJOI010000189.1:0-6039 GCA_046595695.1 Haliangiales bacterium
ACCAGCTTGAAGTCATAGCGCTGGCAGCGCGAAAGGATCGTGTTCGGGATCTTGTGGGGCTCGGTGGTGGCTAGGACGAAGGTCACGTGCGGCGGCGGCTCCTCCAGCGTCTTGAGCAAGGCGTTGAACGCCTCGGTCGTGAGCATGTGGACTTCGTCGATGACGTAGACCTTCTTGCGCAGCGCGGCCGGCTGGTAGCGGACCGCCTCGGTCAGCTCGCGGATCGCGTCGATGCCGCGGTTCGAGGCGCCGTCCATCTCGTGGTAGTCGACCGCGGTGCCGGCGGCGATCGTCGTGCAGCCGTCGCAAGTCCCGCACGGCGTCGCGGTCGGCCCGTCGACGCAGTTGAGCGCCTTGCCCAGGATGCGCGCGGTCGTGGTCTTGCCGCAGCCGCGCGGACCGCAGAACAGGAAGGCGTGGTGCACGCGGCCGGCGGCGAAGGCGTTGGCCAGGGTGCGGGTGACGTGCTCCTGCCCGACGACCTCGGCGAAGGTCTGCGGCCGGTACTTCCGCGCGAGAACCAGGTAGCTCATCGTCGTCGGACCTTAGCAGACCCCACCTCGACGGGGTTCCCCGCGGGGCACGCGCGCGGCTCCCGGTCCGTCCAGCTGCGCGAGCACGTGCCATGCACGTGCGCCGAAAAAAAGAGCGGCCCCAGATACCCGCTCGGTCCGCTACCGTTGCTCCCTTCCGGGCCTGGCGGATTTCACAGACATTGCGTCGCCCGGGACCATAAAGGCCGAGCAGCTTACGGAACCAACATTGTCTTCGTACGAGAGGTGCAGCAGTGGCGGAGAGGGCGGGATTCGAACCCGCGGTACGTTGCCGTACACACGATTTCCAATCGTGCGCCTTCGGCCACTCGGCCACCTCTCCAGAGTTATTCTGGCCGTCCGCTACTTCGGAGGAGAGGGGGGGATTCGAACCCCCGATACCCTTGCAGGTACTCCTGATTTCGAATCAGGTGCAATCAACCACTCTGCCACCTCTCCGACTTGCGTCCGCCGGTGCGGTCGCTACCGGCGGAGGGCGAAAAACACCTTGAGGATCGCGGCGCACTCATCTGCGAGCACGCCGCCGACGACTTCCATCCGGTGATTCAGGCGGACATCGGTCGGGATCGCGTACAGCGTCTCGACCGCACCAGCCTTCGGGTTCTTGCAGCCGTAGACCAGCCGCGCCACCCGCGCATTCACCAGCGCCCCGGCACACATGGGGCATGGCTCCTGCGTGACGATCAGCGTATGAGGCACCCGCCATTGTCCGAGTCTTCGTGCTGCTTCGCGCAGCGCGACGATCTCGGCGTGGGCCGTGGGATCCGCGTCGGCTTCGCGGCGGTTGTGCCCGGTAGCGAGGATCTCTCCCGCCGCGTTCACCACCACCGCTCCGACCGGCACGTCGCCCGCGGCCGCCGCTTGCGCGGCCGCTGCGAGCGCGAGTCGCATGCAGTCTTCGTCGGTCATTCGTCTCGACTTCTTGTTGCTTGTGGGGTGGAGCCAGGAGGGCTCGAACCTCCAACCCCCGGCTTCGTAGGCCGATGCTCTATCCAGTTGAGCTATGGCTCCATTCCGACGTCGACTCAGCGCACCGCCCTCGTGTTTGGTGGAGAGGGCGGGATTCGAACCCGCGATACAAGTTACCCCGTATGCCGGTTTAGCAAACCGGTGCCTTCAGCCACTCGGCCACCTCTCCGAAACACGACAGGTGCCTTCGTCGTTGGTTCCGTCAGCTATTCGGTTGTCAGGGTGCTGCGGGTCGTGTGCGAGTGGAGGAGGAGGAGGGATTCGAACCCCCGGTGCTTTCGCACTACGGTTTTCAAGACCGCCGCCTTAAACCACTCGGCCACTCCTCCAAATTCTCGGAGGCAAAAGCGAGCCGGAGTATAAGGATCGAAGGTCGCTTGTAAAGAATTTTCGCGACGCTGTACGTCACATCCCGGCGCGAATCCGATCGAAGCCGGTGTACGGGCGCAGCGCCTCGGGGATCACGACCGATCCATCTTGCTGCTGGCCCTGCTCCAGGATCGCGACCAGCGTGCGGCCGATCGCCAGGCCGCTACCGTTCAGCGTGTGCACCAGGCGCGGCTTCTCGCCGGGAGCCGGCCGGTAGCGAATCATGGCGCGGCGCGCCTGGTAGTCCTCGAAGTTGGAGCACGAGCTGATCTCGCGGAACGCGTCCTGGCCGGGCAGCCAGACCTCGAGGTCGTAGGTCTTGGCGGCGGTCGCGCCCATGTCGCCCGTGCACAGGAGCGACACGCGGTAGTGCAGGCCCAGGCGGCGCAGAATCTCCTGCGCGTCGTCGCAGAGCGACTCGAGCTCGTCGTAGCTGGTCTCCGGGCGGACGAACTTCACGACCTCGACCTTGTCGAACTGGTGCTGCCGGATCATGCCCCGCGTGTCCTTGCCGTAGGTGCCGGCCTCGGCGCGGAAGCACGGCGTGTACGCGGTGTACTTGAGCGGCAGCTCCTCGAGGATCTCGTCCCGGTGCATGTTCGTCACCGGCACCTCGGCGGTCGGCACCAGGAAGAACTCGTCCTCGGGCTTGCCGGTCGAGGGCGCGGTCTTGAACGCGTCGTCCTCGAACTTGGGCAGTTGCCCGGTGCCCTCCATGGCGTGGCGCTTCACCAGCGCGGGCGGCCAGACCTCGGTGTAGCCGCGCGAGGTGTGGGTATCGAGCATGAACATCATGAGCGCGCGCTCGAGCTTGGCGCCGGCGCCGCGCAGGATGCAGAAGCGCGCGCCCGAGATCTTGGCCGCGCGCTCGAAGTCGAGGATGCCCAGCGCGACGCCGACGTCGTGGTGGTCCTTGGGCGTGAAGGCGAAGCTGGGCTTGTCGCCCCACACCTTCACGACCGGGTTGGCGCTCTCGTCCGAGCCCTCGGGCACGCTCTCGTGCGGCGCGTTCGGGATCACCAGCAGCGCCGCGCGCGACTCCTCGTCGAGGCGCGTCTGCTCGAGCTCGCCTTCCTTGATGCGCTGGCCGAGCTCACGGTTCTCGTCGCGCAGCTTGGCGAACTCGGCAGACTTCTTGTCGGCCGCCTTGGCCATGCCGTCGGTCGCCTGGTTGCGTTTCATGCGCAGACCGTCGAGCTCCGCTTGCAGCGTGCGACGGCGAAGGTCGATCTGGCGGAAGGCCTCGATCTGCGGGCGCACCTTGTCGCCGCGGCGAAGCACTCCATCCAGACGCGCGGGGTCGAGCATTTTCCCAGTCCTCTCGGCTAATTAGGTGGGGTACCCTAGCACCGGCTTAACCCGCGGTGCAAGCCGCGGGTCAGTACCTCGTGAGTGCTCTCGTGGCGGTAGCGGTGCGGGCCGAAACACCGGTCGACGAGGACGCGGAAGCGGTCGAGCGCTACCGCGCGGGCGACGTGCGCGCCTTCGACGGCCTGGTGCGCAAGTACCAGCGGCCCCTCTACTACCTGGCGCTGCGCTACGTGAAGGACCCCGACGACGCCAAGGACGTGGGCCAGCGCGCGTTCGTGCGCGCGTTCCAGGCGCTCGGCGGCTTCCGTGGCAGCTCGACATTTCGCACCTGGCTCTACCGCATCGCGGTGAACCTGTCGCTCAACCACCTGCGCGATCACCGGCGCGAGCAGCCCACCGAGATCGCCGAGGACACGCTGGTCGCCGACGCGGTCGGCGCCGCGCGCCTGACCGATCACGAGGATCGCCGGCGCTTGCTCGCGGCGCTCGACCAGCTGCCGCCCAAGCAACGCCTGGTGCTGGAGCTGCGCGTCTTCGAGGACCTCTCGTTCAAGGAGGTCGCCGAGATCGCCGAGTGCACCGAGAACGCGGCCAAGGTGAACTTCCATCACGCGGTGAAGCGGCTGCGCGCGTTCATGAACCCGGGAGGTGCGGCGTGAGCACGTGTGGCTTCGAGGAGCGCCTCGCGGCGTACGCGAGCGGCGGCGCGGGCGGCGGCTCCAGCGAGGGCAACGATGGCGACGATGGCGACGACGAGCTCACGGCGCACTTGCCCTCGTGCGCGAGCTGCCGCGCCGAGCTGGAGGCGACACGCGCGCTGCTGCGCCAGCTCGCGCCACTGGTGGAATCGGCGCGCTCGCCCGGCCGCGCCGACGCGCAGGGTGAGCTCTTCTGGGCCGACTTCACGCGCGGCGTGCGCGCGCAGCTCGACGCCGGCGCCGACGCGTCGGAGCGCCAGGGTGGCGCCCGCGCGCCGGTGCGCGCGCGCGCGCGCCGGGCGTGGATCGCGGCGCCGGCGCTCTGCGCGGCTGCGGCGCTGGTGTGGTTCGTGGCCGGGCGCGAGCTGGCCCGACCGACGCCCGGGCTGACCGCGGTGGCTCCGTCGCCGGTCGTGGCCCGTGCGCTGCGTGAAGACCCTGCGGACGATCTCATCGCGGGAGATGGTTCGACCGAGGCTGCAGCCGAGGTCGAAGCCGAGCCCGACCCGGCCGGGCGCGTCGCCGAGCTCGACGACGACCAGCTCGACCAGGTGCTCGCGCAGCTCGTCGCCGCCGACGCAGCGGCCGCCGACGACTCGCCGGGTGACCGCACCGACGACCCCCGCGACGACGTCCCGGACGTCGACCCGTACGACACCCTCGAATCCCTCGACGACGACCAGCTCGACGCGGTCGACGCGACCCTCTAGGAGATCCCATGCGCTGGCCTCGAACCCTGGTCCTCGTGCTCGCGCTTGCCGC
Organism: Haliangiales bacterium; assembly: GCA_046595695.1. Lineage (GTDB taxonomy): Bacteria > Myxococcota_A > Polyangia > Haliangiales > SHYZ01 > JBKJOI01. The sequence goes on from JBKJOI010000189.1 coordinate 4,664, forward strand.
TCCGGCAGCCGCGGTGACGTTCGCCGAGCTGCCGCGCGCCGCGGCGCAGACGCGGCCCGCGCAGGCGGCCGAGCCGGGCGCTCCGGCCCGGCCCACGCGGGCCGGCAAGTCGCCCGGCAAGCCCGCCGGCGGCGGCAAGCGCGCGAAGGTCCTGGAGAAGATCCGCGCCATGCGCGCCGCGCGCCTGGCCGAAGTGCTCGCGCTCGACACCGCCACCGCGGCTCGCATGTTCGCCGTGCTCGATCGCTACGACGCGCTGGTGCTGCCGCTCAAGGCCCAGATAGGCCAGGCGCGTCGCGAGCTCAAGCAGATGATCCACTCGGGTACCTTCGACGACGCGCGCGCCAACGCGCTCATCGACCAGATCCAGGCGTCGCGCGCCCAGATCGCCAAGCTCGAGGACCAGCGCAACCTGGAGTTTCGCAAGGTGCTGACGCCCCGCCAGGTCGCCGTGCTGATGGTGACGCTGCCCGAGATCGACCACTTCATCGAGCGACAGATCCGCCGCGCTGCGGCGGGCAAGTGGGGCGAAGGCGACGGCGGACAGCCCGACGACCAGCCGTAGCCCAGCCCGCCTGCCGAACCGTCCCCCAGAAGCGCTTCCTGAATCCCCGCACGACGGCACCCCTCCGTGAGTGATATTCTCCCGGCCGGCATGTTTACGGTCACGTGCGAGAAGTGCGGGGCGGGGATGCAGCTGGACGAGGCGCGCGTCCCACCCTCCGGGATGGTCAAGAAGTGCCCCACGTGCGGTCACAATGTGACCGTGATGCCCCCGATGATGGGGGGCATCGGACAGGAACTGGACCTCGACGGGTTCGCGCCTTCGGTGAAACCACCGGGTACGGTCGCGGGACCGCCGCCTATGCCGCGGGGACCGGCGCTGGCCGCCTTCGACTCAGGGGATGCCCTCGAGCTCGAGCCCCTGGACCTCGTGCCCGACAACGAATCGCACCCGGACATCGTCGACCTGCCGGCGCCCAAGGGCCCGTCGAGCAGCAAGGTGGGCCTGAGCGACGCGGCCTTCCTCGACGACGTCCCCGATCTGCTCGCGCCCGTCGGGCCCACCTCGGCCAGGGGCTTCACCGATCTGCCTGCACCGGTCGGGCCCCGACCCACCCGGACGACCAGAGGCGGCAACCTCGACCTCGAGGTGCCCGATCTGCTCGCCCCCGTGGGCCCGACCTCGAGCCGCAACCTCCCCGATCTGCTCGCCCCCGTGGGCCCGACCTCGAGCCGCAACGTCCCCGATCTGCTCGCGCCCGTGGGCCCGACCTCGAGCCGCAACGTCCCCGACCTGCTCGCGCCCGTCGGGCCCGTCGGCACCAAGAACATCCCCGACCTGCTCGCGCCCGTCGGGCCCACGTCGACCCGCA
>JBKJOI010000276.1:0-7810 GCA_046595695.1 Haliangiales bacterium
CGCGACCTGCCAGACCGCGGCGGCGCAGCTGTGGTTCGCGCCGGATCTCGCGCAGACCGGCTGGCCGACGGCCGATCCGATCGTGATCCCCTACGTCGAGCCGCTCGACACCTGGTGCGACATGACGCAGCTGGTGGTGCGCGAGACCTGGCCGCCGTCCTTGCCGGTGGGCAGCTGCCACTACCTGTGCTCGAACCTGGTGGACATCGAGCCGCTGCCGCCGCGCGATCGCCACGACTACGCGGTGCGCCAGAACCAGCGCGTGCACGACATCACGCTGACCTGGCTCAAGGAGAACGTGCACGGGCTGTGGCCGAACGCGGCCATGCCGGCCACGCCCAACGAGCTCAACTGGTGGTGGCTGGTCGATGCCAAGGAGCAGGTGGGCGAAAAGCGCTTCGAGTCGCAGTACTGGCACGCGCCCGTGTCACCGTCGGAGCGCTACAACCTGTCGGTGCCCAAGAGCAGCTGGAAGCGGCTGCGCGCCACCGAGTCGGGCTACCCGAACCTGGTGCTGACCGGCGACTGGACGCTCACCGCGCTCTCGGCCGGCTGCCTCGAGGCCGCGACCATGGCCGGCGTGGCCAGCGCCAACGCGGTCGACGGCGGGCATCGCAAGATCTACAACGACTGGCTGCCCGCGTCCGGGCCGATCGGGCCCGAGCGCACGCCCGGCGCGCCGCCGACGGTGGCTCCGAAGTCGACGCCGTCGATCGCGCCGGGCCGCCCGGACCTGCCGCCGTTCATCCCGCGCGACGGCATCCTGCTCGCGGCGCCGCCGGTGTTCATGACCTCCGAGGTCTACATGTTCATGCTCGACGCCGACATGAACGCGATCCGCAAGATGTGCGACCAGTACCTGAACATCGGCGGCAAGACCGTGTACCGGCCGCTCTTGCCCTTCGTGATGCTCTACTGCTCGAACCTGAACTCCACACCGCAGAACGATCCGATCGGCTGGTGCCCGGAGAAGGACTTCGGCTTCTGGGTGCCCGTGGTCGCCGGCCGCGTCGAGGGGCCGCTCTTCTTCCCGGAGAAGGTCCAGCTGTTCACGCCGTACCTGTGGGTCGACACCGGCGTGGCGATGGTGGGCGGGCGCGAGGTCTTCGGCTTCGCCAAGGAGCTGGGCGTGAACATGATCATGCCCGCGGACACCACGAAGCCGGCCCGCTTCTACGCCGAGACCCTGGTGATCCCCGAGTACGGCAAGGACGCGGTCACCGTCAACAAACCCATCCTCGAGGTCGCCAAGGTCGGCGGCGGCCCCTGGGACGTGCTCAAGCAGCTGTGGAACGACGGCGAGACCGTGCTCAAGGCGATCGAGGAGGTCCTGCACCAGCACGGCCCCGGGCGCATCCCGGTGCCCGATGGCCAGCTGGCGCTGCAGTTCCTGCGCGAGGTCGGCCGGCAGATGCCCATGGTCTTCCTCAAGCAGTTCCCCGCCATCGAGGACGCGAACCGCGCCTGCTACCAGGCGATCGTGGAGAACAACATCAAGATCACGAGCGGCATCACGGGCGGCTTCCTCCCCGGCGAGTACGGCATCAACCTGTTCGAATACGACAGCCACCATATCGTCAAGAGCCTGGGCCTCAAGGTCACCAAGCAGGACGGCAACAAGAGCGAGCTGCGCTCGCTGGCTCACGGCTGGGTGAAGTTCGACGGCACGGTCGACAAGGGGCGGACCGTGTACGAGCGGAAGTAGCCGCGCGTAGCCGGGGACATAGCCGCGCGTACGCGTAGCCGGGGACAGGATCTAACAGGTAGATCCTGTCCCCTTACTGCTTCCGCTACTGCTTCTTCAGGAACGCGACGACGCCGGGGGTCTTGACCTTCTTGGTCTCGATGCAGAGCGACATCTGCTCGAGCGCCTGCGCGTAGATGCGCGGGCCGCCCTCGAGCTTGGGCGCGCGGTCCTTGAAGAAGACCTCCATGTCGGCCTTGGCAACCTCGGTGCAGAGGGCGAGTGGCGTCATGGTGAGGTAGGCGCCGAAGCCGCGCGGCATCTTGGCGACCAGCGCGTCGAAGTTGTCCTTCACGAAGGTCCACACCATCTCGCGCACCTTGGGATCGTCGACGCCGCCGCGGCCGCCCAGCAGGCCGAGCGCCTCGCGCAGCTCGAACTCGTCGGTCAGCACGATGGCGTAGTTCGCCTTGATGATCTCGGGGTCGGTGAAGGAGGCCATCGCGCCGAGCATGCGGCCGCGTTCCTGGCGGTCGCTGGTCTTCTTGGCCTCGGCGTAGAAGCGCTCCCACAGCTTGCGATCGCCGTTCTTGGCCGCGATGCCGAGCGCGACGCCGACCATCTCGGGCTCGATGGCCTTGTGGTCGTCGAGCCACTTCCAGGTCAGCTTGGTCGCCTCGATCGTGAGCTGCGGATCGGCGCCCTTGCCGGCGACGAGCCCGATCAGCGACGGGCGCAGGTCGCGCACGTCGTCGCTCTCGCCGGCCTTGGCGGTCCAGCCGAGCTGCTTGGCGCGCGCGCCGTAGGTCTTGCGAATGAAGCGCTGGTAGTTCGGCCGCAGCTCGCCGGGCACGAGATCGTCGATGCCCGCGGCGATGCCGACCGACTGGCTGACCAGGTGGCGGCTCTTGTCCTTGGCGTACTTGCCCACCAGCGTGAGCGCGTCGCCGACCGGCAGGAGGTCGGCGCCGACCAGCGCGTTCAGATCCGAGACCAGGTTCACGCGCTCGCGCAGGCTCAGCTTGTCGGCGTGCTTGACCAGGCGCGCGGTGAGGTCGGCGCTCGGGTTCGAGCGGTAGTAGCCGTTGCCCTCGGCGTTGGGAAAGACCCAGTCGGGGCAGCTCTTGGTCTGCGTGAGCGCGAGCTCACCGGTGGCGCCGATGAGCAGCGTGCAGTCCTTGCCGACCGTCTTGCCGCTGCCGTACTTCACGCACACCGGCACCTGCCAGGTCACGTTGGCGTCGGCCTTCGAGCCCACCGGCAGGTAGCGCTTCTGCGTCATCGCCAGCGTGGGCGCCTGGCCCTTGTCGCACTTCAGCTCGAACGACACGAGCGGCACGCCGACCTGGGTCACGAACGTGGCGATGACCGGCTCGAGATCGCGCCCGGCCGCGCCCGACAGCGCGGCGACGAAGTCGGCGTAGGTGGCGTTTTTCCAGGCGTGCTTGGCGAGGTAGGCGCGCACGCCCTTCTGCATGACGTCCTCGCCCAGCCACTGCTCGAGCATGTGCAGCACCGCCGAGCCCTTGCCGTAGGTGATGCCGTCGAAGGCGTTCTTGATGTCGTTGTCGGTCTCGATGGGCTGGCGGATCTTGCGCGCGCTCGCCAGGCTGTCGCCGTTCATGGAGCGCGACTTGCCCGAGACCACGTTGATCTCGCCGTCCCACTCCGGCTTCCACTGGGTGATGGCCTTGTCGGCGGCCCACGACGCGAACGACTCGTTCAGCCAGGTGTCGTCCCAGAAGGCCAGGGTCACGTAGTCGCCGAACCACATGTGCGCCAGCTCGTGCGCCGTGGTGCCGGCGTAGCGCTGCTGCTTGCCCTCGGTCATCTCGCCCGCCTTGGTGACGACGAGCTCCTGCCGGTAGGTGATGAGGCCGGGGTTCTCCATCGCGCCGGCGTTGAAGACCGGCACCGCGACGATGTCGAGCTTGTCGTAGGGGTACGGCATGCCGAAGTAATCCTCGAGCACGGCCAGGATCTCGCCGGTCACCTGCACCGGGTAGCCGGCCTCGGCGCCGCGACCCTGCGGCGTCACGACGCGGATGGGCACGCCGGTGCGGGTCTTGCCCGCGTCGACGAAGTCCATCGGCCCGACCGCAAAGGCGATCAGGTAGCTCGGCAACGGCCTGGTCTCGGTGAAGCGGACCGACTTCCAGCCCTGGCCGTCAGCGGCCTCGGACTCGGGACGGGTGTTGGCGATGATGTCGTTCGCCTCCGGCGCGTGGAGCGTGAGCTGCCACGGCACCTTGTAGCTCGGCTCGTCGAAGCACGGGAACGCGCTGCGCGCGTCGGTGGCCTCGAACTGCGTGTACAGGTACCAGGAGTCGCCTTCCTTCACCGGGTAGATGCCGTCGCCGTCGTTGCGGTGCATCTTGCCCGCGTACTTGATGTTGAGCGTCGCGGGGCCAGGGCCGACCGCGCGCGCGAAGGTGAACGCGATGAAGTCGTGCTCGGCCGACCACGTCGCGACCGGGACACGCTCGCCGCCGACCACGAGCACAGCTTCCTGGACGGAAAGTTCCTCGCCGTTCAGCCAGATCAGATCGGTCGCCTGCACCAGGTGCAGATCGATGGAGATCGTGCCGGTGAAGTCTTCCTTGGCCGGATCGAGCTGCAGGTCGACCTCGTAGCGGGTCGGGCGCGCGAGCTCGGGCAGCCGGAGCTTGGGCGGCGTCGGGTTGGCTCGTGGGGCGACCGCGCCGGCGGCGCCGGCCTCGGCGACCGGCGCCGGCTTTGCCTGGAGTGGGGTGGACTGGGTGCTCGAGCCGCAGGCGGCCGAGGCTCCGAGGAGTATTAGAAGGAGGGAACGACACCGGCGTTTCGTGATCGTCAACATTCTGGAGGTCTCCCTATCCCGCGCGCGCGCCGCGGAGAATATCGACGACTGGCGGAATGTCGAGGACTGACGGGCCTGTAGCGCAGGCCACGTGCAACCTCGAGGGTGAACACGGTCAGCCGCCTGGACGAGGAAAAAGGATTTGGTAAGTGGCAAGACCTGACAGTTGGTTAAGTAATCTCTGAGTCGTCGCGGGGATATTGCTTACGGACAGGGGGTCCCGGGACGTAATGTCCGTCACATGTCGTCGTCCCGGGTCCTCGGTTGTACGCCGTTCGAGTTACCTGATGCGCGGCTCGCCGCGGCGGTCGGCAGAGCAGGAGCACTCGCGATTCTCGACCTCGGTCGTGATCCTGCGGCGGCCCGGGCCGCGCTCGCGCAGCTCGATCGCGATTCCAGCTTCACCGACGGATACGGCGTCAGGATCAGCACCCTCGGCGTGATCGAGCCGAGCCGTCTACCGCAGCGCGTCGAGTGGGTGGTCATACCAGCGGGCGCGGCGATCGATCACTGGCGGCCGCGCCGCGTCATGGTGCAGGTGACCTCGGTGCACGAGGCACGCGCCGCGCTCGAGGATGGCGCCGATGCGCTGGTGGCAAAAGGCGGCGAGAGCGGCGGCCTGGTCGGCGAAGAGACCGCGTTCGTCCTGCTGCAGCGGTTGCGAATCGCGCTGGGAGAGAAAGTTACCATCTGGCTGCAAGGTGGGGTGGGGCTGCATACGGCGGCCGCAGCGATCACCGGCGGCGCGAGCGGCCTGTGGCTCGACGCGCAGCTCGCGCTCGTCGCCGAGTCGACGCTGCCTTCGGACATGCGCCGCGCGCTGATGGCCTTCGATGGCAGCGAGACGATGGTCGCGAAGGGCCGGCGCGTGCTCGCGCGCGGAGGTCAGGCGATCGCCGGAGGCTTCCCGGTCGGCCAGGATGCCGCATTCGCGCGCCCGCTCGCCGAGCGCTTCCGCAGCGCGGCCGCGGTGGTGCGCGCGATCGAGTCGTCGGCCGCTGCGCACCTCGCGCAGGCGCGCACGCTCGATCCGCTCGCGGCGGGCGCGCCGCTCGCGGCTGCCCACGGCGTGCGCTACCCGATCGCGCAGGGCCCGATGACCCGCGTCTCGGATCGCGCCGCGTTCGCCGAGGCGGTGGCGCGCGCGGGCGGCCTGCCGTTCCTGGCGCTGTCGCTCATGCGCGCCGACGAGGCGCGCCCGCTGCTCGAGGAGACGCGCGCGCGCTGCGCCGCCGCCGGGCTCACCTGGGGCGTGGGCATCCTGGGCTTCGTACCCGCCGAGCTGCGCGACGAGCAGCTCGCGCTCCTGCGCGAGATCGCGCCGCCGGTGGTGCTCATCGCGGGCGGCCGGCCGTCGCAGGCCAAGCCGCTCGAGGACGCGGGCATCGCGACCTACCTGCACGTGCCGTCGCCGGGGCTGCTCGATCTGTTCCTCAAGGACGGCGCGCGCCGCTTCGTGCTCGAAGGCCGCGAGTGCGGCGGTCACGTCGGGCCGCGCTCGAGCTTCGTGCTGTGGGAGGGCGCGATCGAGCGCCTGCTCGCCGATCCGGCGTGCGCCGAGGTCAGCGTGCTGTTCGCGGGCGGCATCCACGACGGTCGCTCGGCAGCCATGGTCGCGGCGGCCGCGGCGCCGCTGGCCGCGCGCGGCGCGAAGATCGGCGTGCTCGCCGGTACCGCGTACCTGTTCACCCACGAGGCGGTCACGAGTGGCGCGATCCAGGCGGCCTTCCAGACCGAGGCGATCGCGTGCGCCGAGACCGTGCTGCTCGACACCGGGCCCGGGCACTCGACGCGCTGCGCCGAGACCGACTACGTGCGCGCCTTCCGCGAGGAACGTGCCCGGCTCGAGCAGGAAGGCGCCGATCCGCGCGCGATGTGGGAGGCGCTCGAGCAGCTGAACCTCGGTCGCCTGCGCATTGCCGCCAAGGGGCTCGTGCGCGAGGGCAGCGTGCTGCGCGACGTCGACGAGGACACGCAGCGCCGCGAGGGCATGTACATGATTGGACAGGTCGCGGTGTTGCGCGACCAGGTGGTGAGTATGGCCGAGCTCCATCGTGACATCTCCGAAGGCAGCACCCTCAAGCTGGCCGAGGCCGCCGACGCGGCCGACGCGGCGGATACCACCAGCCCGGGCCTGACCCGAGCCCTACCCGGCGCCGGCACCGGCCGCCCGCCGCGCGTGGCCATCGTGGGCATGGCCGGCATCTTCCCGGGCGCGCCCGACCTCGACGCCTACTGGAAGAACATCCTCGGCAACGTCGACTCGGTCACCGAGGTGCCGCGCGAGCGCTGGAACGCCGACATCTACTACGACCCCGCGGGTACCGGCGAGAAGACGCCCAGCAAGTGGGGCGGCTTCCTGCCCAAGATCGTGTTCGACCCGGCCAGCTACGGCATCCCGCCGCGCTCGCTCGCGGCCATCGAGCCGGTGCAGCTGCTCAGCCTCGAGGTCTCGCGGCGCGCCCTCGCCGACGCCGGCTACGCCGACCGCCCGTTCGATCGCCAGCGCGCCAGCGTGATCTTCGGCGCCGAGGCGGGCACCGATCTGTCCTCCGCGCACGGCTTCCGCGCGCAGCACGCGGGCTGGCTGGGCGAGATGCCCGCCGAGCTCGACGCGGCGCTGCCGCGGCTCACCGAGGACTCCTTCCCGGGCGTGCTCGCCAACGTGATCGCCGGGCGCATCGCCAACCGCCTCGATCTGGGCGGCGTCAACTACACCGTCGACGCGGCGTGCGCGTCGTCGCTCGCCGCCGTCGATCTCGCGTGCAAGGAGCTGGCGACCGGCGAGAGCGACATGGTCGTCTGCGGCGGCGCCGATCTGCACAACGGCATCGTGGACTACCTCATGTTCGCGAGCGTGCACGCGCTGTCGCCGACCGGCCGCTGCCGGACCTTCGACGCGACCGCCGACGGCATCGCGCTGGGCGAGGGCGTCGCCGCGGTCGTGCTCAAGCGGCTCGAGGACGCCGAGCGCGACGGCGACCGGATCTACGCGGTGATCGACGGCGTGGGCGGCTCGTCGGATGGCAAGAGCCTGGGCCTGACCGCGCCGCGCAAGGAGGGCCAGATGCGCGCGCTCGAGCGCGCGTACCACCGCGCCGGCGTGTCGCCCGCGGAGGTCGAGCTGGTCGAGGCGCACGGCACCGGCACCATCGTCGGTGACCGCACCGAGCTGGCGACGCTGACCGAGGTCTTCACCGCCGCCGGCGCGCGTCCCGGCCAGGCCACGCTCGGCTCGGTCAAGTCGCAGATCGGCCACACCAAGTGCGCCGCCGGCCTCGCCGGCA
>JBKJOI010000313.1:0-5774 GCA_046595695.1 Haliangiales bacterium
CGTACATGGCGCCCGAGCAGGCGCGCGGCCTCGAGGTCGACGGACGCGCCGACCTGTACTCGCTCGGCCTCGTGCTCTACGAGGCGGTCACCGGCAAGCGCGCGCGCGCCGGCGGCAGCGACGACGCCGCCGGGGTGATCGCGACCGCGCGCCGCGGCGAGCTGCCGCCGCTGCCCGCCGGGCTGCCCGAGCCGCTCGCGCGCGTGATCCGGCGCGCCACCGCGGTCGCGCGCGAGGATCGCTACGGCGACGCGCGCGCCATGGCCGAGGCGCTCGACGGCTTCATGGTCGGCGCCCGCGCGGCGCGCCCGGATCTGCCCGCGCCGGCGCGGCGTCTGGTGGTCTGGCTGCGCGATCTCTGGCCCGAGGGCGACGATCCGCCGGTCCTGTCCGAGCAGGGCTTCGTGCCGCTGCCCGACGGGCCGGCCGCCACCTTCGTCGACGACGGCGAGGCCGCGGTGCTCGGGCACGAGACCCAGCGCTCGATCGCGATCACCGTCGGTGAGACGCGCGACGCCGCGGCGGGCGCGGCAGCCCCGCCGGCCGCGCCCGCTGCCGCGCCGGACAGCGAGCCGCCACGCCGCAGCCGCGCGCCGCTCGTGGTGCTCGGGCTCGTGCTCGCGGCGGCCGGCGTCGGCGTCGGGCTCGCGGTGCGGCGCAGCGATGTTCCGCCCGAGCTGGCCGCGCCGCTCGGCGCCGCCGACGCCGCCATGCCGCCAACACCCGCGCCGACGCCCGGCCCCGCCCCCGCTGACGCCGCGGTCGTGCGCGCCGACGCCACGGCCGCGCCCGCCGACGCCGCGCGTGCCCCCGCCGCCGACGCTGCGGTCGTCGTCACCGACGCCGCCCCCGTGCCGCCGCGGGCGCGCCCGCGCCCCGACGCCGCCCCGCCGATCGCCGCGCCGTCGCGCACGCCGCGCCGGGTCACCCTGGGCGCGCGGCCGTGGGCCCGCTTCACGATCGACGGCGAGCGAACCCTGCACGAGACGCCCGAGACGGTCGAGCTCGCCCCGGGCAAGCACACGATCCACTTCGAGAACCCCGAGATGGGCGTGAAGCGCGACGTCGTCCTCGACGTCCCCGACGACCGCGACCTGACCCACGTCGAGAACCTGCTGGAGCGCTGAGGCGCGCCCGCACCGACGAGCTACTTCCTTGGCGTCAGTCTGTTGGGCTCGTCGGGCAGGATCTTCTCGCGCTGGCCGCGCTTGTTGTACTTCCACGCGTAGGCGACGCCGACCGCCGCGGACACCGGCCCGACCAGGCCGAGCACGGGCATGAGCAGCATCTTGGGCACGATCATCCACAGCAGCATGCAGATGCCGGCGGCCGGTATGGCCTCGCGCCAGTGCCCCGCGTACAGCCAGCCGAGCGGCCCGAAAAAGAACGACAGGATCCCCGACGCCACGAGCGACTTGCGCGGCTCGGTCTCGGAGCGGACCAGCGCGCCGCGGCCGTCGGCGCCGCCGCCGAGCTCACGCCGCAGCGCGAGCGCCGTCGACGTGGCCATCGCGGCCGCCGCGCTCGCACCCGCGCCCACGCCCGCACCCGCCCGGACCTCGCGGCTCAGGCGTGACAGCCGATCCAGCTCGGCGGGCGACTCGGGCCCGACGCCCGGACGCGGCCGCTCGGCGCCGCGCAGCACGTAGACGAACTCGCCCGCGTCGTCGACGTCGGCGTCGAGCACGCCATCGAGCACGAGCTGCTTGAGCCAGGGCTCGAGCTTCTTGCGCGGCGCACCGGTCGCGAACTGCAGATTGGCGCGCGTGAACGGGACGCGGGTGGTGATCCAGAGTTCCAGGACCTTGGCTTCGAACGCTTCCTGATTCATCGAACGTCCTGATTGTACGTGAAGGCCGTCGACTGGCTACCGCAGTTGCGCTGGCCGGTGACGACCGTCCCCAGCGCGCGCGAAATCGGCTGCTTTCGCGGGCTTCGCGCTGGCACGCCGTTCGCTAAGCCTCGCGGGGATGAGCCGCCGGGAACGGATCGTACTGTCCATCGTGTGCCTGCTCCTCGGGAGCGCGTGCGCGGCCGAACCACTCAGCCACGAGCCGAGCGGCGACCTCGGCATCGACGAGGAGCTCGCGCCCGTCGGCCCGATGGGCAAGGAGGACGGCGCCGGGCGCGCCGGGCCGCTGGTCGCGACCAACACGGGCGCCACGCAGGTCTGGACCGCGCGCAACAAGTGGGAGGACACTGCCACACCGGCCGCGCGCAAGGTCGGCCTGGCCTGGGCCGCTGACTCCGGCCTCGACTGGGACGAGAAGTACAGCGCGTGGATCGAGAGCCTGCCCATCGTCGACGCGGCGGCCGGCTACCACACCTTCGAGCTGACCACGCCGTGGGGCAAGACGGTGCTCGCGCCGGTGCTCGAGTGCGCCGAGACCGCGATCTTCCTGCGCGCCACCTTCGCCGCGTGGCACGAGCTGCCCTTCTTCATGGAGGCGCAGACGCCCACCGGCGCGCGCGTCTACTTCGGCCACTTCGGCATCCGTACCGCCGCCGGCCGCTACGCCGGCACGCCCGACTTCGCGCTGCGCTACAAGGATCACTCGAGCCTGAGCGCGGCCGAGCTGGCCGCGCGCGGCTGGCCCAGCGACGCCGCGCTGCGGACGCGCGCGGCCGCCGGCGGCGGCGACGAGCAGCTGCTCCCCGGCGGCGGCCACTTCGGCGCCTACCTCGACGAGATCCACCTCAACAAGCGCGCCGGCCACCTCACGATCTACCTGCTCAACTACTTCGGCTCGGTCAACCTGACCGACGCTGCCAACACCTACAACCTGGTGCCCGACGCGATCCACGCCGGCGACCTGCTCGTGCACCGCTGGCAGCGCAGCGGCATCGGCGACGCCAAGATGCTCAAGCGTGTCGAGCGGCGGCCGGACGACCAGCGCGCGGTCAACCTCATGAGCGGCTCCATGCCACGGCGGCAGCCCAAGATCTACGACGAGGTCGCGTCGAAGGGCTACTTCACCTCCGAGGACACCGGCGGCCCGGGGGAAAACTCGGACGGCGACGCCTACTACAAGCTGGGCGGCGGCGCCAAGCGCTGGCGCGTGACCAAGAACGTGGCCGGGCGCTGGACCAACACCTGGATGGCGGACGACGAGGCGAGCTGGATCAACGACCAGGACCGGGCGCGCATCACCGCGCGGCCCGCGCACTTCGAGGCCATCCTCTCCGAGGTCCCGCTCGCCGAGAAGGCGGCGGCTCTGCGCGGCCAGATCGACGACGCGCGCGCCCACCTGCTCGCCTACCCGGCCTCGTGCGCGGCGCGTGACCGGCGCGAGCGCGCGTTCGCGGCGCTCTACGAGCTCGCGCCGCGCCTGGGCAAGACGCCCGCGCAGCTCGACGCCGAGCTGCGGACGATCGACGACTACGTGTTCGCGCCGCTCGACTACGCGCACGCGAAGACCTGCTGCTGGAACTCGAGCACCGCTCAGATGGCCGAGGTGATCCTCGACCACGCCGAGGACGAGCAGACGCGCGCCGCCGCGGCTGGCACCTGCGTGGCACCCACGGTGTTCAGGAGCGAGCCGGGCGGCTACCAGCGGTGGGCGAGCTTCGCGCAGGCGACCGGGCGGCAGGCGGCGTGGCGTCCCTGGAGCGAGGACGAGTCCTGCCCGCAGCGCGGCGTGGCCGAGGACACCGTCGCCGAGACCGAGGCGCAGGCCTACTGCGCGCTCGACGGCGCCGGCGCCGGCGCCTGCACCGACGCCTTCGAGAGCAACGACTCGGCGGCGACCGCGCGCGCGGTCGGCGTCGGCGTGCTGGCCGCCCAGGTCTGCGGCGGCGACCACGATCACTACGCGCTCACCGTCGCCGCCGGCGCATCGATCAGCGCGCGCGCCAGCTTCAGCCACGCGGCCGGCGACCTGGATCTCGAGCTGCTCTCGCCGAGCGGCGCGCGTCTGCAGCTGTCCGAATCGACCTCCGACGTCGAGATCGTGTCGGCGACCCACCTGCCCGCCGGCCGCTACGTCGTGCACGTCTACGGCTACGCGGGCGCCACCGGCGCCTACCAGCTCACCCTCCAGTAGCGTCCCGGACCCGCCAGCTCGTGCCATGACGCCCGGCTGATCTTCGCGAGGCTTTTGATGTAGTCTCCTGCCTCTCGAAAAAACCACTGGTGATTCATGGGCTTCCTCGACTTCTTCCGCCCCAAGTGGCGGCACTCAGACCTGGACACGCGCGCGCAAGCGGTGCGTGACCTCCCCGACGACGACACCGTCACACTCACGCAGATCGCGACCGGCGATCCCGACGTGCGCGTCCGACGCATCGCCGTCAAGAAACTCTACGACCCGGCGGCGCTCCGCAAGGTCGCCGAGGCCGAACAGGACGAGAGCCTGCGCGAGGCCGCCGAGGACAAGGCGTCGCAGCTGCTCGTCGACGCGGCCATCGGCAAGGGCCAGCCCGGCGGCGACACGCTCGATCCGCTCGCCGCGGTCGCCCTGCTCGAGGACGCGCGCTCGCTCGCGCGCGTCGTCCAGCGCGCCGAGCGCGACGACGTCGGTCGTCTCGCGCTGCAGAAGCTGCGCGATCCCAAGCTGCTCGCCGAGGTCGCGCTCAAGGCCGAGGAGCCGGGCGTGCGCCTGATCGCGCTCGCCAAGCTCACCGACTCCACGCTGCTCTCGCACGTCGCGCGCGAGTCCGACCACAAGGGCGTGGCGATGGCCGCGCTCGAGCGAGTCAGCGATCCGACCGCGCTCACGGCCGTCGCCAAGCACGGCCGCATCAAGGCGGTTCGCCAGGCCGCGCTGGCACGCCTGCCCGGCGCCGATCACGCCGAGACCGCGGGCGAGGACGCCCAGCGCACCGGCGCCGCGCCGGCCGCACGTCCCGTCGGGCCCAACCCCGCCGAGGCCAAGAAGCTGCGCCAGCGGCTCCTGCAGATCTGCCTGCTGGTCGAGCCGTTCGGCCGCAGCGGCACCGACTGGGAGACCATCGACGCGAAGTTCGTCGAGGCCCAGGAGCGCTGGGAAGAGATCGGCGCGGTCCCCGGTGACAAGCAGCTCCAGGAGCGCTTCGCGCATGCGCGCAAGGAGTACCTCAAGCGCAAGGAGACGCACGAGCGCGACGCGCGCCTGCGCACCGAGGAGATCAAGCGCACCGAGGACAAGCGCAAGCGCGACGCCGAGGAGGCCACCGCCAAGGCGCGCGCCGAGGCCGACGCGGGCGTGAAGGCCGAAGGCGAGCGCGTCCGTCGCGAGGCGCTCGATGCCGAGCGGCAGGTCGCGCGCGAGGAGGCCAAGCGCAACGAGGTCGTGCGCAGCGTCGAGGACGAGCTGGCCGCGCTGTGCGCGCGCGCCGAGCGCCTGCTCGAGCGCGAGCGGCTCCTGCCCGACCGCGTCGACGAGCTCGAGGCGCGCTGGCGCCAGCTCGATCCCGACGCGCCCGAGGTCGACACGGTGTTCGCGCCGCCGGTGGCCGCCCAGGCCGCCCCCGCGCCTGCGCCCGCCTCGCCCATCGGAGAGCCCGTGCCGGCAGCGCCGGTGCTGCCCGCCGACACCGCGACCACGAGCGAATCGGCCGTGGACGCCGGCTGGGACGACGAGCCCAGCCAGACCACCGCCCAGGCGGTCCCCGCGGCGCCTGCTGCGGCCCCGGTGGCCGAGCCGGCGCCCGTCGTCGAGGTGGCACCGGTCGCCGCGGTCGCTGCGGTCGCCGGCGAGCACCCGCGCGCCGCCGCGCGCCGCCGCTTCTTCTCGGCGCTCGTGATCGCGCGCGGCCGCGCCGCCGAGGCGGCCGCCCGGCTCGACGCCGATCGC
>JBKJOI010000419.1:0-2525 GCA_046595695.1 Haliangiales bacterium
CGTCGACGTGAGCGGCGCGGGCTGCGAGCTCGTCGCCGACGTGCGCGCCCACGACGTCGCCACGATCGCCGGGCCCACGGCCCGCCTCGATCTCGCGCCGCTCGCCGGCAAGGTCGCGCGCTTCGAGCTGCGCGTCGCGGGCGCGGCCTGTGCCGAGGCCACGATCACGCGCGCCGCGCTGCACCTGCCTGGCCCCGCGGCGGTCGCGAAGCGCGCGCCGGCGCCCAAGTACGTCGTCTTCTGGATCATGGACACGCTGCGCTACGACCGCGTGCCGCTGTGGTTCCCCGGCGCCATCGCCGAGGTGCCGCATCTCGAGCGCCTCGCCGATTCGGGCACCGTGTTCCTGAACCACTACCCGGGTGGCAACGAGTCGACGGTGTCGCACGCCAGCATGTTCACGTCGCTGCGTCCGGGCGTGCACCGGGTCGTGAGCCGGGCCGGCTTCCGCTGGAAGTTCGAGAAGGGCTGGAACACGATCGGTCTGTCGGCGCGCGCCGCCGGCATGTACGTCGCCGGCGTCACCGCGAACGGCCACATCGTCAGTCCGGGCGGCTACGGCTGGGGCTTCCACACCTACGAGAACCCCATGGCCGAGGGCAAGCACGAGAAGGACTACGGCTACGGCGGTGACAAGGTCCTGGCGCGCGCGCTCGAGATCGTCGCCAAGAAGAAGGACCAGCCGTTCTTCCTCTACATCGGCACCATCGACACGCACGTGCCCTGGCGTGCGTACGAGCCGTGGGTGTCGCGCTACGACGCGCCCAATGGCACGCCCTACAAGGGCAAGTTCAAGCGCGTGGCGACCGCGGGCGGCATCAAGGTGTCGCTCATGCTGTCGCGCACGCCGCCCGAGCCGCGCGACGAGCAGCGGCTGACCGCGATCTACGCGTCTGACGTGAGCTTCCAGGACGAGCTGGTCGGCAAGCTGCTCGCGCAGCTCGAGGCCTGGGGCATCCTCGACGAGACCATGATCATCGTCACCGGCGACCACGGCGAGGAGTTCTGGGAGCACGGCATCGCCGGCCACGGCGGCTCGCTGCGCGAGCCGGTCGTGCACGTGCCCCTGCTCGTCTGGTACCCGCCGCTGTTCCCGCGCGCCGTCGTCGACGAGGGCACCGAGGGCGTCGACATCTACCCGACCGTGCTCGACGCGCTGGGCGTAGCCCTGCCGCCCGCGCTGCAGGGCGCGTCGCTGGTGCCGCTGGCGCAGGGCGTCGGCCGCGGCTACCCTCGACCGGCGATCGCCTCGCACTGGGAGGCAGCGAACGCGCTGCGCATGGGAAGGTGGAAGCTGGTCGCCGAGAACGATGGTGATTCGCGCCTGTGGGACGTCGTGGCGGATCCCCAGGAGCGCACCGAGCTCGGCGCGGCCCGGCCGCGCGAGCGGCGCTGGATGATCGACGCGTACTCGATGGCGCGCGTGAACGAGTCGGCCTGGCGCAAGAGCACCTGGGGCACCGGGACGAACATGACCGCGGAAGGTGCGCTCGCGCTGGAGTCGCGGCGCTAGCGGTGCGCGCGCTCGCGACGAGGTCCGTGATCGGAACGAAGCCCGCGGCGCTCGCGGCGCTCGCCACGCTCGCCACGCTCGCCGCCTGTGCCGGGCGCGACACGGTGGTCGCCACGCCGGCCCCGCCGGAGGTCCCGCAAGTCGTCGACGCCGGCGCGCCGCCCGTGCCCGACGCGGCACCCCTGGCCGACGCCGAGCCGCCGCTCTTGCCCGCCGCCGGCTACCTGAAGGGCCAGCTGCACCTGCACAGCGCCATGTCGGGCGACAGCGACACTGCGCCCAACGACATCGTTCGCTTCTATGGCGATCACGGCTACGACTTCATCGTCTTCACTGACCACAACCACGTCACCGAGCTGCCGCCGCGCGCCGGCGACATGCTGGTGATCCCAGGCGCCGAGCTCACCCACTCGACCATCGATTGCGACCCGCCGCCCGAGGGCAAGAAGTGCCTCGTGCACATGAACGCGCTCTTCGTCGACACCCCGGGGCCGCTCGAGATGCCGGTCGCCGAGCGCGCCAGCAACAAGCGTCTCGATCTGTACCTGCGCTACGTCGACGCCGTGCGCGCGCTCGGTGGGCTCGCGATGCTCAACCATCCCAACTTCGGCTGGACCGCCGACGCGGCGACCGCGATCGCCCTCGGCCAGCGCGGCGTGCGGCTCATCGAGTTCGCCAACCAGGGCATGCCGCGCTCCAACCCCGGCGACGCCACGCACATGTCGAGCGAGGCGCTCTGGGACACGGTGCTGTCGGCGGGCGTGCGCATGTGGGGCGTGGCCTCCGACGATGCGCACCACTATTACGACGTGGAGGAGGCGCGCGCCGCCGAGGTCAAGGCGGACGCCGAGGAGGGCCGCGACGCGGGCGTCGACAACGTCTACCCGGCCGATCGCGGCTGGGTCATGGTGCGCGCGGCCCCCGACCCCAAGGCCATCCGCCGCGCGCTCGAACGCGGCGAGTTCTACGCATCCACCGGCGTCACGCTCGCGAACCTCGTGGTCGAGGGCAA
>JBKJOI010000486.1:0-6644 GCA_046595695.1 Haliangiales bacterium
CCGCTGCGCGCTGCGCCCGCTCGCGCCCGGCCGCGGGATCCACGATCGCCACGGTGACCACCGCGACGCGCCGGTACTCGGTCACCGCGGGCACGCGCGGCCCGTCCTCGCGGCGCGGGATCGGGTGATCGATCACGCCGGCCTCGGGGGGCGCGCCGCGAACCAGCGCCAGGTAGCGCTTGTCGGCGCGCCCGTCCTCGCCCTCGAACTGCTCGTGCAGCACGCGCGCTGCCAGAGGCGAGCGCGCCAGCACCAGCACGCCGCTCGCGCCGCGATCGAGCCGGTGCACCGGGTACACATGCGCGCCGCCGGTCGCGTCGCGCGCCAGCTGCAGGACCGCCGCATCGTCGGGCGCCGCGTCGGTGCGATGCACCAGCAGCCCGGACGGCTTGGCGACCACGACGATCGCCGCGTCTTCGTAGAGAACCTGCAAGTACGCGAGGTTGTATCAGGGAGTCGGGTGACGCGCCGGCTCGTCAACAGCCTGCTTACAAGCCGTTACGAAGAAATACGGATCGCCGTGCTCAACGGCGCGTAGGAACCTTCATGAAACGCCATCCCCGCTTCACGAGCTTCCTCGTCACCACCCTCCTCGTCTCCGGCGCTGCGGTCGCCTGCAACCAGAGCGACAAGTCTGTCGCCCCGACAGAGAGCGCCCCGTCCGCCGGCCTCTTCGGCGCGTCCGCGGCAGCCGCTCCCGAGATGGCCCGCACCGAGCAGGGGCTGGTCGCCGACGGCCGCTACCGCCAGGCCGGCATGGCGGACGACAAGGCCGGCGAGGCCCAGACGCGCGGCCAGGCCGGCCAGGCCGGCCAGACCGACGCCCGCCGCGCCGCCGACGGCCGCAAGATCATCCGCACCGGTCAGCTCGAGGTCCACGTCGACGACTACGAGCCGACGCGCAAGGAGATCGACGCGCTGCTCAAGGCCTCGGGCGGCTTCATCGCCAGCGCGCAGGTAGGCCACTCCGACGGCCGCGTCACCGAGGCCAACCTGGTGCTGCGCGTGCCCACCCAGGGCTACGAGGATCTGGTCGCGCGCCTCTCGGCGCTCGGCACCGTGGTCGCCGAGTCGTCGAACGCCGAGGACGTCACCGATCAGTGGGTCGACGTCACCGCGCGCCTCGCCAACGCGAAGAAGCTAGAGGGCCGGCTGATCGAGCTGGTCGCCACGCAGGCCGGCAACGTCACCCAGCTGCTCGAGGTCGAGCGCGAGCTCGCGCGGGTGCGCGAGCAGATCGAGCTCTTCGAGGGCCGGCTGCACGTGCTCGATGACCAGGTGTCGCTGTCCACGCTGACCCTGCGGGTGCAGGCGCGCGTGCCCTACCAGGCCGCGACCTTACCCTCGCTCGCCGACGACGCCGGCCGCACCCTGTCGGCCTCGTGGGGCGAGGTGAGCGACCTGAGCCGCTCGGCCGCGATCGGCCTCATCGGCTTCCTGCCCTGGCTGCCGCTCGTCGCGCTGGGCGCGTGGCTCGCGCGCCGCTACGGCAAGCGCGCCTACCGCCGCGTGCTCGCCGCCGCGCCCCCGCGCACCACGACCTAGCGCGTCCTGCCTAGCGCGCCTCGCTCCTAGCGCGTGCCGAACAGCCGGTCGCCGGCGTCGCCGAGCCCGGGCACGATGTAGCCGTGCTCGTTCAGCTTCTCGTCGACCGCCGCGGTGAAGATGCGCACGTCGGGGTGGTGCTCGCCCAGCTTGGTGATGCCCTCCGGACAGGCGAGCAGCGTGACCAGGCGCAACGAGCCTGGCTTGGAGCGCTTGATGCGGTCGATGGCCGCGATCGCCGAGTTGCCGGTCGCCAGCATGGGGTCGCAGATGATGACGTCGCGCTCGGCCAGATGGCCGGGCACCTTGTAGTAGTACTCGACCGCGGTGAGCGTCTTGGGATCGCGGTAGAGCCCGATGTGCCCGACGCGCGCCGAGGGCACCAAATCGAGCATGCCGTCGAGGATGCCCTGGCCGGCGCGCAGGATCGCGACCAGCACCAGCTTCTTGCCCTCGAGCACGGGCGCCTTCATCTGCTGCAGCGGCGTCTGGATCTCCTCCTCGGTGAGGCGCAGGTCGCGCATGGCCTCGTAGCCGAGCAGGAGCGAGATCTCCTCGAGCAGCGCGCGGAACGACGCGGTCGAGGTCTCCACCCGGCGCATCAGGGTCAGCTTGTGCTTGATGAGCGGGTGATCCACGACGGTGCAGTTGGGGAAGGTCTTGGCGGTCATCTGGGCAGTCTCCTGGAGCGCCGAAAGGTTGGAGAGTAAACGCGCCACGCCACCTTACGCCATCGTGGGCGGATCATCTCCGGCGGCGGCCCGCCAGGCTACTGCAGGTCGAGGTCGCGTCGCGCTTCGATGAGCGCCACGATCAGCCGGTCGAGACGCTTGGGCTCGCACGGCTTGGCCAGCACGGCGACCACGGCGGGCCGCCCGCGAAAGTCGACCCGCTCGTCGCCCGCAGACATCACGATGACGGGAACGACCGTCAGTCGAGGGTGGGCTTCGAGCTCGGTCAAGAAGGTCTGACCATCCATGACCGGCATGTGCAGGTCGAGCACGATGAGCGCGGGAAGCATGGGCGCGGCCAGCTGGTTCAGGGCGTCGATGCCGTTCACCGCGCACACCACCACATGTCCATGGGCCTCCAGGTAGGAGGCCATGGCCTCGCGAACGTCGGCGTCGTCATCGATGAGCACGACGGGTCTTGCGGCTGCATTCATGACGCTCATGGCTGTGACCTCTGCCTCATGCATCGGCCTGCTGCAAGATCCGCTCCCAACCAGACGCAAGCCCGCGACGCTGCGGGGTTCGCACGAACCCGGATGCGTACCCGGGGATAGCTGGGTCTAGACCAGTGCCCAGGGTCGGGCGGACCCGCGCCGTACATGTGCGCGGCTGCGACATGCCGGGCGGGAGCGCACACACAGGACCACGCGGGGTCGCACGGAACCGAGCGCCACCCGCTAGAAGACGGTCCCATCGCTGACGATGCGAAACGGCGGCGTGGCGCCGGGGCGGCGCTCTTCGGCGAGCTCGCGGCCGGCGCTCCAGGTGCCGCCCTGCAGGATGTTGGCGAGCGGCAGCTCGGGCCGGTCGAGACGCGTGCGCACCAGCGGCGCCAGACGATCGAGCAGCGCGACGGTGAGCGCGCGCCACTCGACGACCAGCTCCTCGCCGGGCGCGTGCGCGACCTCGAAGGCGCGCGCGTCGCGCGGCTCGAGCACGTTCAGATCGACGAACAGGCCGCCGTTCCTGTACTCGGCCAGGCCGGTCAGATCGTCGGAGCCGACGATCTTCAGCCCGGCCTCCTCGAGCGGCTCGAACAGCGAGTACGAGAGCCACTGCGACAGCTTGTGGAAGGGCACCAGTCGCGCGTGCAGCGGCTCGGCATCCGACGCCAACGCCGCGTGCGGCCAGACGTCGCCGAGGTTGCGCCCGGCGAGCGTGAGCCGTCCCGGCCAGATGCTGCCCAGACCCTCCAGCACCTCGGCGAGCACGTCGGCGGCGCGGACCTCGCTCGTGCCGGCGAGGGTAGCGCGCTCGGCCAGCCGATCATGCAGGACGCCCGGCCTGGGCAGCGCGCGGCCGAGGCCGTGCAGGAGCCCGAGCCGGCCGTCGAGCCCGACCAGCGGATTGTCGGCGCTGACCTGGAAGCCGGTGGCGAGCGCCTCGCGCGACAGGCCGCGCAGCCGGTGCGCATCGGCGCGCAGCGGCCGCGCCGGATCCGACGAGAACGCGCCGGCCAGGAACATGCGCAGGCTGGCGACCGCGAGCCCCTCGGAGCGCGCGTAGGTGCGGCCGTCCTCGACGTAGCGCCAGCCGGGCCCGGCGCCGGCGTCGAGCAGCACGCTGACGCAGACCAGATCGATCTTGGCGCGCGCCCGCTCCGCCGCGTCGACGCCCTTGGCGGTGAGCGCGAGATCGAGCTCGCGCACGCGCGCGACGCCGCCGACGTCGAAGTGGGTGAAGCGGCCGTGCACCGGGATGGCGAGATCCGGGTACGCCGCGCGCGTCACCCGCGCGACCCGCTCGGCGACCGCGTCGAGCCGATCGAGGTGGACGCGAAAGTGCGGCAGCCGGCCCGCGAGCCCGAGCTCGAGCAGCTTGCCGCAGCGCTCGCGGATGGCCGCGGGCGTGCGCAGCCAGCGCGCTCGCTCGGCATCGCTCGCCGCCCCGGTGGCTGCGGCCGGCGTGTCACTCATCCAGGCCGCGTCCCTTGACGTTGGTGAGCTCGGCGCCCGCCTTGACCTTCTCGGCGGTGAAGTAGCCGGCGGCCTTCTTGGCCTCCATCTCGACCTTGGCGTCGAGCGGGATGAGCTCCTCGGGGATGGCGACGCGCTCGACGATCTCGATGCCCGAGCCGGTGATGGCGTCGTGCTTCATGTCGCTCATGGAGACGAAGCGATCGATGCGCGTGATGCCCAGCCAGTGCAGCGCGTCAGGCATGAGCTCCTGGAAGCGCATGTCCTGCACGCCCGCGACGCACTCGGTGCGCGCGAAGTAGTTGGCCGCCGAGTCGCCGCCCTCCTGGCGCTTGCGCGCGTTGTAGACCAGGAACTTGGTGACCTCGCCGAGGGCGCGGCCCTCCTTGCGCGAGTAGACGATGAGGCCGGCGCCGCCCTTCTGCGCGGTCTCGACGCAGACCTCGACGCCGTGCGCCAGGTACGGGCGGCAGGTGCAGATGTCCGAGCCGAACACGTCGGAGCCGTTGCACTCGTCGTGGACGCGGCAGGCGAGTGCCACCTGGGGATCCGGGATGGTCGCCAGATCGCCGAAGAAATAGCAGGTGAGCCCGCCGATGGGCGGCAGGAAGACGTCGAGGTCGGGGCGCGTGATGAGCTCCGGGAACATGCCGCCGGTGTGCTCGAACAGGCCGCGGCGCAGCGCCGACTCGGTCAGGCCGAAGCGCCCGGCGATGCCGGGCAGCCACCACACCGGCTCGACCGCCGCCTTGGTCACGGTGACGTCGCCGTTGGCCGCCAGCAGCTTGCCGTCGGGCTTGAGCCGGCCGGCGACGATCGCGTCGCGCAGCTCGGGCATGTTGATGTGGGCGCGCGTGATCGCGATGGTCGGCTGCAGGTTGTAACCCTCGGCCAGGTACTTCGCGAACACCTGCTGCGGCTTGGCGCCCCACGGATCGATCGAGACGATCTTGTTCGGATCGCCCCAGCTAGGGTGAGGCCCGATGTCGGCGGCCGGCGCGGTGTTGGTGAGGTCGGCGCGGTGGCCGTCCTTGAGGTGCCCGGCCGAGACCGCGAGCGCGCGATAGATCGCGTACGAGCCCGAGTGCGTACCGATCACGTTGCGGTGGTCGAGATCCGAGAGCGTGGCGATGAGCGGCCCGCGCTCGAGCGGATCGGCGGCGCCCCACTTGATCGGCAGGGTCGTGTTCTCGCCCGGGTGCGAGGTCAGACGGATGTGCCCGGGGTTGGGCGGCTTCTTCTCGGCCATGTGTTGCTCCTGCAGCGGGGTCGGGCGAAGCGGGGGACGCGGGCTCAGCTCATCCAGCTGTCGCCGACGCGCCCGGTCCACTTGCGGGTGATCTTCTTGGTGAGGCTCCAGAAGTCGAGGGCGGACGGGCCGGTCATGTCGCCGTGACCGAACTTGGACTCGCCGATGCCGCCGAACGAGAACGGCTCGCGCGGCACCGGCACGCCCACGTTGACGCCGATCATGCCGGCGCGCGCGTGCTCGGCGACGTGCTGCGCGACCGCGCCCGACTCGGTGAACACCGAGGCGGCGTTGCCGTAGGGCGAGGCGTTCTCGACCTCGAGCGCGGCGGTTAGCGTGGGCACGCGCACGATCGTGAGCACCGGGCCGAACAGCTCGCGCTGCGCCGCGTCCTGGTCGGCGCGCACGCCGTCGAGGATGGTCGGACCCAGCCAGTTGCCGTCGGTGTACTCGGCGTCGTCGGGGCGGCGGCCGCGGCCGTCGACGAGCACCTTGGCGCCTTCCTTCTCGGCGCTGCGGATGGCCGCCTGCAGGCGCTCGGTGGCCGTGCGCTCGATGATCGCGCCCATCTGGGTGCCCAGCTGCAGCGCGCGCGCCTTGTCGACGACCTTGTCGATGATGTGCTGGACGTCGCCGACCGCGACCATGACGCTCGCCGCCATGCAGCGCTGGCCGGCGCAGCCGGTGAACGAGTCGAGCACCGCCTGCGCGGTCATGGTCGGCTCGGCATCGGGCGTCACGATGAGGTGGTTCTTGGCGCCGCCGAGCGCGAGCACGCGCTTGCCGCTCGCGCTGCCGGTCTCGTAGAGCTTGCGCGCCACCGCCGACGAGCCGACAAAGGCGACCGCCGCGACGTCGGGGTGCTCGACCAGCGCGGCCGCGGTCGCCGCGCTGCCGTGCACCAGCGAGAACACGCCCGCGGGCACGCCCGCCTCGAGCATGAGCTCACCCAGCACGCACGCGGTGAGCGGCACCTTCTCCGAGGGCTTGAGCACGAAGGCGTTGCCGAGCGTGATCGCGATGGGGAACATCCACATCGGCACCATGGCCGGGAAGTTGAACGGCGTGATGCCCGCGACCACGCCGAGCGGCTCGCGGCGGTACTCGCAGGTCTCGTCGGGCGTGAGCTGCGAGTACCGCCGCGAGCCGCTCGGCGTGGTCGCGGGCATCACGCCGTTCAACTTCCCGGCCATGGTGCCGATG
>JBKJOI010000607.1:0-4842 GCA_046595695.1 Haliangiales bacterium
CGGTGACACCGCTCGTGGGCGGCCCTGCCGACGCGGACCTCGCCGGGGCGGCGGTCGCACCCGCCGCCGCGCCCGTGCGCGCGGCGGCGCAGCGCACGCCCACCGCCGCATCGGCTGCCGGGTCGCCACCGTCGTCTGCTCAGTCACCGGCCGCCGCCGGTGCGGGCACGCGGCCCGGCCGCTCGCCGGCCACGCCACCGGCGCACGAGCGCGATGCCCAGAGCGGCACGCCCGGCGGTCAGCGCCCGGCGTCGAACCGTCCGCCCGGCGCCGACGGCGAGCGCTTCGAGCGGCTGCTCGAGGAATCCAAGCAGCACGCGGCCAACCGCGATCACGACGCCCAGCTCGCCGCCGCCGAGGCGGCGCTGCGCATCGCCCCCGACGACGACGAGGCGAACTTCATGGCCGGCCACGCCGGCTGCATGAAGAAGGACACGGCGCTCGCGAAGCAGCACTACGAGCGCATCCGCGACCGGCGCGTGCGCTCCGCGCTCGACGACGTGTGCACGCGCTTCGGCCCGGTCTACCTGACCCCGGAGAGCAAGGACTCACCCGCCGAGAAGAGCCGCCGCGCCATGGAGCTCTACCCGCAGTCGGTCGACGCGCTCATCAAGGATCCCGCGAAGGCGCTCGCGATCGCGCTCGAGATCATCGTGCTGCAGCCCACCCACGAGGGCGCCTGGGTCGTGGCCGCGGGCGCGTCGTGCCGCCTGGGCAACCTCGACGACGTGAAGAAGTACCTCAAGAAGGTCCCCGAGCGGATGTACGACGTCGTCCGGCTGAGCTGCGAGGCCGTGAAGCGGCCGTTCCCCGACCCGCGCGGCGACGCCGGCCCGTAGCCCACGAAGCGCTAGGCGGTCGTCGCGATCGCCCCGGCGAGCTCGCGATCGGTGGCGCCGGGCGCGCAGTGCACGACGCGGAGCGCGCCGTCCGGCAGCCCCTTGGTCGCGCCCGGGCCGGACGCCTCGCCGTGGCCCCAGGGCAGCCCGCCGAGCAGCCCAGCCGCGTCGGTGAGCCAGGCGCCGGCGGCGCGCGGGGCGAGCGCCGCGAGGGTATCGGCGGCGAGGCCGTGGCCGAGCGTCTCGCGCGCGTGCGCCGCGGCCGGATCGTGCCAGGCGGCGAGCGGGCCGCCGCGGAAGTCGTCGAGCAGCGCGGCGGTGTCGTGGTCGTCGGGGATCTCGAACCAGCGCGCGCGGTTGACCAGCGCGATGGTCACGCCCGCGTCGCCGGCGCGCTGCATGAGCCGCTCGATGCCGAAGCGCGCGTGATCGCGGGCGCGCTCGGCGAGCTGCGCGCGCAGCTCGAGCTGCTGCTCGGCCTCGGAGCGCTTCCAGCGGCCGACGGCGAGCTCGCGCACGGTCTCGCGCCAGCCGTCCTTCACCTCGAGCCGGCCGAGGCGCACGATCACGACGCGCGCGCCGGTGACCTGCGCGAGCTCGATCGCCTCGTGCGTCTGGTTGACCGCGAGCAGCCGCTCTTCCTTGTCAGCGGCTGCCAGCCGAGGCGCGCGCTGGCTGCGCGGGCGCGGGCAGGGCGCCTCGATCGCCACGACGGGTAGCGCGCGGGTGTCGCCGCCTGCCATGAGCTGGGCCAGCCACGCCGGCGACAGGGTGGCGTCGAGCGCGATCGCGGGCGCGCCCAGGTCGGAGGCCCGCCGGCCGAAGTCGGCGGGCGAGTCATCGGGACCGCGGCACCAGGTGGACAACCCCGAGGTGGTCGAAGGAGCCGGCACGTGCGCATCTTGCCGAAAGCCCGGAACGGCCACAAGCGTTCAAAAGTTTTACCCTTTATTGACCGGGTCAGACCGCTCGGGTAACTATCTGGCGCAAGTTCCGCACTAGAAGAGCTTGGGGCCGGCCTCGCCGGCGATTGCGGATTCGGAGGATGGATGCGCGCACGGTTCTCGACAGCGACCTTGGTGACCGCTCTGGCTCTAGCCGTGATGACCCCCGGGGTCGGACGTGCAGAGAAGGGCGGCAACATCGATCTGAACGCCTTTCACCATGCCGTCGATTCGCGCGGCTTCATCACCGCCAACGCCAGTCAGATCCTGGGCACGAAGGAGTTCTCGTTCGGTCTGGTGACCAACTGGGGCCACAACGTCCTCAACTTCGAGAACGGCGCGAACACCTATTCGGTCGAGAACGTGATCTCGCCGACGCTGCAGGCGGCGGCGGGCTTCAAGCTCGGCCTCGAGATGGAGCTGGGCCTGACCTTGCCGTTCCACATCGTGAGCGGCGACGTCGATCCCGACTCCGACGGTGGCACGCCTGGCGATCCCAACGACGACGACGACTACGCGTTCGACGCGCAGGGCCTCGGCGACGTCGGCGCGCACCTCAAGGTCCGCCTGCTCAACACCTCCAAGAACTTCATCGGCCTCGCGGTGCTGGCCTCGGTGTACTTTCCGGGCGGCTACGATGCCGATTCGTGGCTGGGTGAGAACGGCGTCACCATCGTGCCCTGGCTGATCGTCGACAAGGAGTTCGGCGGCGGCACGTTCCGCGTCGGCGGCAACGTCGGCTTCAAGATCCGCTCGGGCGACCACATCTATACCGACAACGGTGATCGCGGTCCCAACGTACCGGCGGTCCCGATCTCCACCGGCAAGACCATCGAAGCGGCCGCCGAGGTCCCGTTCGCGATCGCGCTCTCGTACGCGGTCGTGAAGCAGAAGTTCGACGTCGTCGGCGAGGTCTTCGGCGGCGTGCCGCTCGGCGGCGAGAACTACTTCCCGCTCGAGGCGGTGGCCGGCATCAAGCTCTACCTGGCCAAGAACTCCTTCTTCCTGCTCGGCGGCGGCGTGGGCCTGATCCCCGGCGAGGCGGGCGGCGCCAACCCCGACTTCCGCGCCTTCATGGGCATCGTCTTCGAGCCCAACATCGGCGATCGCGACGGTGACGGCAAGAAGGACGACGTGGACAAGTGCCCCGACGATCCCGAGGACTACGACGACTTCGAGGACGCCGACGGCTGCCCCGAGCCCGACAACGATCGCGACGGCATCCTCGACGAGGACGACTCGTGCCCGAACGAGCCCGAGGACAAGGACGGCATCGAGGACGACGATGGCTGCCCCGAGGCCGACCAGTTCGACCGTGACGGCGACGGCATTAAGGACGACGACGACGCCTGCCCGGACGATCCGGAAGACTTCGATCAGTTCGAGGACAAGGACGGCTGCCCCGAGCCCGACAACGACAAGGACGGCATCCTCGACACCGAGGACGTCTGCCCGAACGATCCCGAGGACCCGGACAAGTGGGAAGACGAGGACGGCTGCCCGGATCCGGACAACGACAAGGATCGCATCCTCGACAAGGACGATCAGTGCCCGAACGAGCCGGAGACCTACAACGGCAAGGACGACGAGGACGGCTGCCCGGACCGCGGCCTCGCGGTGCGCACCGACACCGGCATCATGATCCTCGACAAGATCTACTTCGAGACCAACAAGGCGGTCATCAAGTCGATCTCGTACCCGATCCTCGACGCCGTGGCCGCGACCATGAACGGCAA
The DNA here is from genome assembly GCA_046595695.1 of Haliangiales bacterium. Classification (GTDB taxonomy): domain Bacteria; phylum Myxococcota_A; class Polyangia; order Haliangiales; family SHYZ01; genus JBKJOI01. The sequence continues at coordinate 3,520 of JBKJOI010000607.1, forward strand.
CCCCGACATCCTGCTGCTCGAGATCCAGGGCCACAGCGACGAGCGCAACACCAACGAGTACAACCTCAAGCTGTCGCAGGATCGCGCCAACGCGGTGAAGCAGTACCTGGTCGACAAGGGCGTCGACGAAAAGCGCCTCAAGCCGCGCGGCTACGGCGAGGAAGCGCCGGTCGACAACGGCCACAACGAGTCGGCCTGGTCGAAGAACCGCCGCGTCGAGTTCATCATCCTCAAGCGCGAAGGTCAGCCGTAGCGCACTCGCTCCCGCACCTGCTCGTGATTCTCCCTCGCGAACGTCTCCCCTCGATCCTCTCCCGGCTGCTCGCGGTCGCGCTGCTCACGGGCGGCGCGGCCGGCGCGCGCGCCGACGTCAGCGACGTGCGCGCGATGCCGCGCGGTGGTGGGCAGGGCGCGGCCACCGTCGGCATCGAAGGTCCGTGCGAGCTGGGCGCGTGCTTCCGCCTGGGCGGCGAGTACTGGTGGAAGGGTGACTTTCGCGTCGCGCTCACCGTGCCCTGGCGCTACGTCGCCGATCCGTCAGAGGTCGACCTGGGCGCGCTGTCCCTCGAGCTGGGCGGCCGCTTCGCGACCGACGCGCGCCGCGTGCAGTGGATCGGCTTCGAGATCGGCTACTCGGCACCCACGGGCACCGCGACGCGCGAGGGCGACGTCGATCGTCTGACCGTGTCGCCTGCGTACTTCGGCGACGGCATGACCACGATCTGGGCGGACGGCGCGTTCTGGTACGGCAGAGGCGGGCAATTCGTGCAGGTGAGCGTGGGCGTGCTGCAACACCTGAACGAGGTCGACGTGACCGCTGACGGGCAGCAGGGCCTGCCGACGCGGCTGCGGCTCGGCTTCAGCGGCGGCGCGGTGGTCGGCGTCGACTGGCTGTTCGAGGCCGGCGCGCGCGTCTTCGCGGGGATCGCACCCTCGGCGGACTTCCTGCTCTTTGCCGCCAACGACGCGAACGCGCGCGGCACCGCGTACCACCTGTTCGCGCAGATGAGCTGGAAGCGCGGCCGCGTCGGCGCGTCGGCGCGCCTGCTGGCGCCGATCCTCGAGACCGGCGGCCAGAACGATGCCTTCCCCGAAGAGACGCGCGTCCTCCTGCTGCTCGACCTGGCCGGCAAGATCTACTTCTGACGTCCCCGCACGTCCCGGACGCGCGGTCGCTACGACGCCGCGCCGCCGCGGCGGATGCGCATCTCGAGCCCGATGGCGCGCAGCTCCTTCGGCTCGAGCGCCGCGACGAGCGGGAAGACGTCAGCCTCCTCGCGCCGGATGTGATCCGCGTAGGCGCCGGTCAGCGCGACCGTGTGC
>JBKJOI010000663.1:0-5041 GCA_046595695.1 Haliangiales bacterium
TTGCGCTAGGTGTGACCGGTGGGCTTTTCGGCACCGGTCACCTCGCGCACGCGCGCGAGCAACCGGCTCAGATCGAGCGGCTTGGTGAAGTAATCGACGCAGCCGACCTGGAAGCCGCGCTCGATGTCGGCCTGCGAGGTGCGACCCGAGATGAAGACCACCGGGATGTCGCGGAACTCGCTGTTCTGCTTGATGGCCTGGCACAGCTCGAAGCCGTCGATCCAGGACATCATGACGTCGAGCAGGATCAGGTCGGGCCGGTCGACGTGCAGCGTGGAGATCAGCCGCAGCCCGTTGGCGGCGAGCTTGACCTCGTAGCCGACGCTCTGCAACGACTCCTCGAGGAGCTCGCGCACGTCCCTGTCGTCGTCGACCACCGCCACCTTGCGCATCGAAAGATCTCCCATACCGGTCCCGCCCCTCACCCGCCCCTAGCCCACCCCTGACGGCCCGTCGAAAGGCACCGCCACATCGGCGTTGCCTGGACCGGGACCGCGCACCAGCAGCTCGACCCGCTTCTCCGCCGCCTCGAGCAGCGTGTGGCCCTTGCGCGCCAGCGCCACGCCTTCCTCGAAGACCCGCAGCGATTCTTCGAGGCTGAGGTTGCCCTGCTCGAGCCGCTCCACGACGGTGCGGAGGCGGTCGAGCACGTGATCGAAACCCAGCTCGCCGGCTGCGGCGGGCGCGGTTGCGATCGGTGAATCGATACTCATCAGCCCCCGAGAATAGGGTTTGCGCGAAGCCGCGGTCAACTCGCATGTAGGGCGAGCTATGTGATGATGCGAATGAAAACGAAGGCTTGGCTAAGCATTGACAAACGCAGGCAATTACGAAAAATTGAATGCGTGGATCAGCAAAACAGCGCACGCGAACGAGCCGAAGTCGTGCGGTCACAGAAAGAGCGCTGGACCGACTACCTGCGCCAGCAGCAGCTCAACACGACGACCCAGCGCGAGGCGATCGTCGACATCTTCCTCCGCTCGCACGACCACGTCTCCATCGACGACCTGCTCACGCGGGTGCGGCGCAAGCATCCGCGCGTCGGCTACGCAACCGTCTACCGCACGCTCCGTCTGCTGGTCGACAGCGGCCTGGCCAGCCCGCGGCACTTCGACGAGGGGCAGACCCGCTACGAACCCGCGGGCGAGCACCACGATCATTTGATCTGCGTGAAGTGCAACCTGATCCTCGAGTTCGAGAACGACGCTATCGAGCAGCTCCAGGAAGAAACCGCGCGCAAGCTCGGCGGCTTCCAGGTGCTCCGCCACAAGCACGAGCTCTACTGTCTGTGCCCCAAGGCGCAGGGCATCCCCGGCGGACGCTGCCCGCGCGACGATCAGAAGCGCGGCTAGCACCCTAGCTTCCGCTCAGATGAAGTCGGTCGTCTCCGCTTCGCGCCCGCCGAGTGGCCCGCGCTCGTGCAGGAGATGAGCGAGCGGGCGCACCTCGATGCCCCGAGCAGCGCCTGATCGAGACCTACCTGGTCACGATGGCGTCGCCGTAGCAGGTCATCCGGCGGGGCCGCAGCTTCGTACTGGAGCTGTCGTGTTCTTGAGTCACCCGCACCCGCGGAGTAGAGTGAGCGCTAAATCCTGGCCTGGATTGAGGCAACTTATGTCCATGATCACGCGACGATCTTCGTGGCAGCTCGGTGTGGCGGCGGTGCTCTGCGGCTGCTTGGTGCAGACGCAGCCCGGCACAGCGAACGCTCAGGACTACGGCGAGTCCGCCCCGGCCCGCAAGGCTGCCCCGGCCCCCAAGGCCGCTGCCGCGAAGGCCGCGCCGGGCGCGAAGGGCGCCCCCGCCCCCGCCGCGAAGGCCGCGCCGGCCGCGAAGCCGCAGCCACCCGACCCCGCCCGCGAGCGCGCGACCAAGCTTCGTGACGCGGCGGGCAAGCTCGACAAGGCCGCCGAGCAGCTGGCCGCTGGCAACCGATCGTACGCCGAGGAGCTGTTCTCGACCGCCGAGCTCCTCGTCGGCCCCGAGGCGCTCGCCGACCTGGCGCCTCGCTTCCGCGCTGGCGCACCGCCGCGCGTGAACACCCCGCTCGTGACCGTGCCCGACCAGGGCAAGCAACCGGCCGTCGCCGGCAGCTCCGACGAGGACGACCCGGATCCCAGGCCGCTCAAGGGCGCGCTCGCCGGCAACGTACAGATCGACGGCAAGGCCGGTGGCGGCATCGGCGTGGTGACGCTCGAGCCCATCGGCAAGAAGGCCAAGAAGCGCACGGCCAAGCAGCGCGTGGTCGAGCAGCGCGATCGCCAGTTCCTGCCCCGCGTCATGGCGGTGCCGGTCGGCTCGACGGTGTCGTTCCCCAACTACGACGCGACCTTCCACAACGTGTTCTCCTCCTCGGACTCGAAGTCGTTTGACCTCGGTCTCTACAAGAGCGGCCAGGCGCGCGAGGTGACCTTCGACAAGGAAGGCGTCATCCGGCTCGGCTGCAACCTGCACGCGAACATGTCGGCCTTCGTCATCGTCGTGGCCGCGCCGCACTACGCGATCACCGACGACGAGGGCAACTTCAAGTTCGGCAGCCTGGCGCCCGGCAAGTACCGGCTCAAGGCCTGGAACGAGAAGAGCCTCGAGCCGGTCACGCAGGACATCGTCATCAAGGCGGGCACCAACCAGGTCACGGTCGGGGTCAAGGGCGACGCGCCCGCCGGGCCGCCGCCGGACAAGTTCGGGGTACCGCGTGGCGGGAAGAAGTAGCGCCGCGCTGGCAGCGATCCTCGGGCTCGGCGTCGGCGCCGGGCTGTTCTTCGCGTCCTCGAAGGCAACTCCCGGACGCGGTCCGAGCGGCGCGGATCTGACCGCCATCGCCGGCGAGATCGACGCGCTCCTGCGCGAATCCGCGGCGTCGGTGCGCTCGCGCGCGCAGACGATCGCCGATCTACCCAGCCTGGCCAGCTCGGTGGCCACCGACGCGGCCACCGTGCGCGACCAGACGCAGGAGGAGCTCGCGTTCCGGGTGAAGCCGGGCGAGACCATCGAGATCGGTCAGGTCTTCAGCAACGGCAGCCCCCCGGCGGTGCTGCTGCGCATCCCCGCCGACATGAAGTACTCGCCCCCGCTCGGCGAGCCCGGCCAGCACCTCATGGTCGACGGCAGCAAGCTCATCGTGACCGAGGTCGTGAAGGTGATGCCCAGGGAGCGCGCCGAGGAGCTGTCCGGCGCCATCGCGGTGTCGCAGGAGATCGGCCTGGGTGGGCTCGTGGATCGCCTGGACAAGCTGGGCACCGCGGCGCGCATCGAGCTCGACGGCAAGCCAGTGATCGTCGGATCGCGCGTGCCGCAGGCCGGCTCGGCGACCAGCGAAGCCTCGCCGCAGAGCCCGCTCGGCAAGCGCGTCAAGGTGGTCGCCGAGGTCAGCCCGGCGACGACGACGCGCTCGGGTGGCCTGCTCGGCGCCGGGGCGCTCGCGGCGCTCGCAGGGCTGGCCGGCGCGGTCGTGCTGTCAAGACGCGGCGCGGCCGGCGCTGCGTCGGCGGCCTCGGCGAGCGCCGGCAACTTGGCCGCCCCCGCGGGCGGCGTGCCGTCGTCGGTGGTGCATTCCGCCGCCGGCACCGGCGTCTCGGGCGCGGCCGCGGGCCTGGCGAGCACCGAGCTCGCCGCCGAGGCCCCGTCGGGCATCCGCGGCCGACCGTTGCCGCGCATGTCGAGCGAGCTCGCCAGCGGCGCCGCGCCACTCGGCAGCTTCGGGCGCTACACGCTGCTCAAGCTGCTCGGCTCGGGCGGCATGGCCGAGGTCTACCTGGCGCGCTCGAGCGGCGAGGCCGGCTTCGAGAAGCAGGTCGCGCTCAAGATCATGCACGCCAACCTGTCGACGCAGGAGAAGGTCGTCGACCTGTTCCTCGACGAGGCGCGCATCGTGTCGCGGCTGACCCACCCCAACATCGTGCAGATCTCGGATCTCGGCCGCGACGGCACCGACTACTTCATCGCCATGGAGCTCGTCGACGGCTGGGACCTCGACAAGCTGGTGCGCGCGGTGCGCGCGCGCAGCGAGCGGGTGCCCCTGCGCGTCGGGCTCACCATCCTGCGCAAGATCTGCGACGGCCTGCACGCGGCGCACACCGCCGTCGACGCCGAGGGCAAGCCGCTCGAGCTGGTGCACCGCGACGTGAAGTCGGAGAACGTGCTCCTGTCGCGCGGCGGCGCCGTGAAGGTGTGCGATTTCGGCATCGCCAAGGCGAACCAGCAGGTGCACAAGACGCAGCTCGGCGAGCTCAAGGGGACCGCGGCGTACATGGCGCCCGAGCACCGCACCGGGCAGGCGGTCGACCGCCGCGCCGACGTGTACGGCGTGGGCGCGATCGCCTACGAGCTGCTCACCGGCGCCGAGGTCAACCTGGACCTGGCGATGCTCGCGCACCTGGGCCGCGAGGGTTGGCCGCACCTCGCGGCACCGACCAAGGTGCGCAGCGATCTGCCGCCCGAGCTGGACGCGATCATCTTCAAGGCGCTCTCGTACGAGCGCGAGGCCCGCTACGATACCTGCGAGGCCTTCGAGGAGGCGCTCGACGGCGTGGGCACGCGCTACGGCCTGACCGCGAGCGACAAGGTGGTCGCCCAGTGGGTCGATGCGGTGATCGCCGCGTCGCCCGCGGCGGTGGTGGTCACGGCGGGCACGCCAGCCCAGGGCGGCGCGGCCTAGCGACGGCCGCGCGGCGGGGGTGGCGGCGCGGCGGGGTGGCGGCGCGGCGGGGTGGGTTTCCAGGACACTGGCATGGCGCGCCGGTTGACATGGCGCCCGGCACCGCGTAGTTTTGAAAGTGGTTTTCAATTTCATGCCGAGCCGTGCGCGAAGTCGCTGACAAGCCTTTAACCCTGGGTCGCCTCCCGGTCGGCACCACCGCCGTCGTCCGGCGGGTGACCTGTCCGCGCTCGGTGGCCCGGCGGCTGCTCGAGATGGGGCTCCTGCCCGGCACCACCGTGCGTGTGGTCCGGGTCGCTCCACTCGGCGATCCGATCGAGCTGGCGCTGCGCGGCTACGCGCTGTCGATCCGGCGCGCCGAGGCGCTCGGCATCGAGGTCGAGG
>JBKJOI010000155.1:0-6992 GCA_046595695.1 Haliangiales bacterium
CGAGGGCCTCGCCCTGAGGTGCAGCGCCCATAACCTCTACGAAGCCGAACGTGACTTCGGTCGCCCGCACGTCGGGCGCGCGATCGAGAAGGCACGCGCGCTGGGTCGTGCCGATCCACGGCAGGCAAGCCTCTTCTGAGGCGCGCTCCTGGCCGAGCTACCCCGCGGCGCCGCCGTCCGAACCGGTCATCTTCACGGTGGCGAGGTACTAGGATGAAGCCATGCGACCCAGCCTGGCGCTCCTCGGACTCGGACTCGCGGCGGCCTGTGGTGGCAACGGCAGCGGCGTCGACGGTGGCGACCGCAGCGATGGCGCCCCGGTCGACGGCACGCCGGGCATGGTCGACGCCGCATCGCCCGGTGACGGCGGTGGCGGCGCGATCGACGCCGCGCCCGCGCCCGCCTGCCCTCGCCTCGCCCAGCTGCCGCGCGTATGCGTGCCGCTGCCGCAGAGCGGCAACCCGGTGACCGAGGTCGCGGCCGCCGCGAGCTGCCCGCAGGCCGGCTACTTCCAGGCCAATGACGTCGACGTCCGGCGGCTCTACCCGGACACCCTGCTGCTCAAGGAGACCGGCGACTCGAGCGGCGAGCGGCCGGTCATGGCGCTGTTCCTCGGCACCGGCCAGGCGCTGCTGCTCGACACCGGCAACCGTTCGGTCGAGCCGCTCGACGTGGTGACGCCGCTCCTGGCCGGGCGCGCGCTGCTCGTCGTCAACACCCACCTGCACGGCGATCACATCGGGCGCAACGAGGACTTCGACGTCATCGCGCTGTCGACGCCCGAGCTCGACGCGCACTGCGGCGCGAGCACGTTCGACGCCAACCACGCCGCGGCGTGCGCGCCGACGCCCACGTACCAGGCGCCCAACGACCAGGTGCTCTTCCAGAACCGTGCGTTCCGGGTCGTGCGCGTGGTGCGCGACGGCCACGTGATCGATCTGGGCGGCGGCCGCAGCCTGGAGCTCCTGGCCACGCCGGGGCATTCCGAGACGTCGGTGACCCTGTACGACGGCGCGCGGCGCACGATCTACACCGGCGACACACTCTACCCGGGCTCGAACCCCGCGCTGGTCCATCCTTCCGGCTCGAGCTACGCGAGGTACCTCGAGACCGCGGGCCGGCTGGCGGCGCGCGCGGCCGACGTCGATCTGGTCGTGGGCGCGCACGGCGAGGGCGTCATGCCGACCCGCGTGCTGCCGGCGTTCCTCGCGCTCGTGCAGGATCGCGCCGACGGCTCGGGGCCGACGAGCGTCACCGATCCGCAGGGCTGCGCGACCGGCGGCTTCGTCATGGGCAACGACCCGGCGCAGCCGTAGCGACGAACGCGCGGCGCGGCGGCCGAGCGTGGGAGCCGAAAACGCCAAGGGCGCCGAGCCCGGATCGGATCCGGACTGGCGCCCTCGACGTTCTGGCGTTACCTGCGCTGCGCTAATCGCAGTCGAGACACGTCCATTCGACGATGCCGTCAGTCGCGCCGAACCGATCGACCGTGTAGCTCTCGAGGTCGATCAGGAACCCGGTCTCGCTCGAGTTGTTGGTGCAGCAGCCGTCGCAGTCGGAGTCCGAGCACATGTCGTAGACGACGACGTCGATCGTGTTCGAACCCTGGCGCAGGCGCAGCGTCTTGAGCGCGTACGCGTCGGCGTCCTTCGAGTGCACCGCCGCGATGTTGTGCTGCATGACCCAGTTCTGCGACTGCTGGCCGTCGACGAACGCGAAGTAGCCGGCCCACTGGCAACCGTTGAAGTTCTCGCACTCGTCGCTGCCCGGATCGGGATAGGACGTGAAGTAGGTCAGATTCGCCGGCTGGTACGCGCCGTCACCCGGATCGCCCGGGTCGCCCGGATCGCCCGGATCGGCAGGATCGCCCGGATCGCCGCCGCCGTCGCCGTCGCAGCCACCGACCACCACCCACGCGTCGGCCCACGCCCAGCCGCTGCCGGGCGCGTACGCCGGCCCCGCGCCGCACCAGCCCGAGTACGGCCACGGCTTGCATTCGTAGACGCTGCCACCCGCCGACACCTGATCGCCGCTGCCGTACGAGGCGCCCGAGCTGTAGGCAGGCGCGTCGCAGTCGCCCGGATCGCCGGGATCGCCCGGGTCGCCCGGGTCGCCCGGGTCGCCCGGGTCGCCCGGGTCGCCCGGATCGCCCGGATCACCGGGGTCGCCGCCGCCGCCGTCGACGAGCTCGGCAGACGACTTGTTGTAGCGTGCGCGCACCACGTCCTCGACCGACCAGATCACGTAGCCGTTGGCCCGGATGTAGTCGATGATCTCGGGCAGCGCGGCGGCGGTCTGCGAGTGCACCGAGTGCATCAGGATCACGCCGTAGTTGCCCGCCGCGAGGCTGTTCTTCACGTTGTTCGCCACGCACGCGCCGTCGCCCATGCCGCAGTTGTAATCGAACGAGTCGATCCCCCAGCCGATGTGCACGGCGTGCTTCGCGACGATGGGCGCGACCAGCTGGTAGCCCGGCGATGGGAACGACGGATCGCTGCCCTGGTACGGCTCACCGAACGGCGCGCGAAAGAGCGTCAGCCGCGGCGCGTTGGCGCCGACCACGGTGTTCACCGAGGTCTCCACGCCCTTGAGCTCCGCCTCGACCGCGTCGGCGGACAGCGTGTCCATGTGGAGGTGCTTCACCGAGTGACTCGCGAGCTCGTGGCCCTCGTTCACCATCCGGCGCACCAGCTCCTGCATGGGACCGTCGCTGTTCACGTTGGACCAGTTCTCGATGTTGATGAAGAAGGACGCCTTCGCGTTCTTCTGCAGCAGCACGTCGAGCACCTTGGCGGTGTTGTTCCAGTCGGGCCCGTCGTCGAAGGTCAGCACGACGACGTTCGACGGGATGTAGCTGGGGCGATTCGTGAAATCGATCGCGGGATAACCTCCTGGCGGAGTGACCGCCTGTGACGAGCCAGACGAGCCTGAATCCGCCGTGTAACCCACACAGGCGGCGCTCGTCGTGAGGGCCAGCACCAGGCCCACCCACACACCGATACGTTCGAACCTACGCATGATGTCCTCCAAAATCCCGGCGGCCAGGACATCCTTACGTACGCAAAGCAATGCGCCGTGTCCGGAATCGCTCCAAACGGTGTCGCTCGGGTTTCACACCGATTGCCAGCCGCGACACCACGCGAACGCGACGCGATGCGGCAGGCAGCGAAACCGGCGTTCGCGTCAGGGACGCGCGGCGTCGGTGGCGCTAGCGTCAGCTTCGCCGGGCGCGGGCGCGGCGGCGGCGGCGGCGGTCGCGTCGCCGTCGGCGAGCGCGGCGTCGAAGGCGCCCGGCGCGGCGTCCGTCACCGGCAGCGCGCCGTCGTCGAGGGTCGCATCGTCGGGCGACGCATCGGACGCGGACGCGTCGTGCGAGAGCGTCTGGGCGTCAGGCATCCCGAGCACGAGCGCCGCGCCCGCGGCGTCGGGCACGCTCGACGCCGCGTCGCTGGACACCTCGCCCAGGAAGGGCGCCGCGTCCTCGAGGTCCATGCGCCGCTTCATCCAGAACGCGGCAGCCGCAAACGCGGCGAGCAGCACCAGCAGCGTGAGCCGCGCGACCCGCCGTCCACCGCCGCCGCGCGCCTCGGTCGTGTCGTGGCGAGCGTCGCGCGCGTCGCGCCCGTCGTCGCACGCGGCGGCGGGCACGCCCGCGGTTGCCGTGACCGCGCGCGGCTCGGCCTCGCGCCTCGGCTTGGTCGCGACGATCTCGACCGGCGCGAGCTCGATGCGTCCCGAGCCCTCGGGCGTGGCGGCGAGCGCCTCCGACATCGCCAGCGCGGACGCCCATCGCTCCGCGGGCAGCTTGGTCAGTGCCTTCTTGACCACCGCCTCGAGCTCGGCCGAGAACCGCGGCCCGCCGTCGCGCCCCAGCGGCGGCGGCGGCGCGCTCATGTGCAGCTTCAGGATCTCGAGCGGGTCCTTCGCGACGAACGGCTTCCGCCGCGTGAGCAGCTCGTGCAAGAGGATGCCCACGGCGTAGAGATCGGCGCGCGCGTCGACCTCCTCGCCGCGCGCCTGCTCGGGCGACATGTAGCTGGGCGTGCCGACCGCGATCTGGGTGTTCGACCAGCTCACGCCCGCGCCCGCGACCAGCTTGGCGAGCCCGAAGTCCAGGATGCGCGCGTGATCGCCGGTGCCCTCGACGTCGGCGAGCACGATGTTGGCCGGCTTGATGTCGCGGTGCACGATGCCCTGCGCGTGCGCGTGCGCGAGGCCGGCCAGCACCTGGCGCACGATCGCGAGCCCACGCACCGGCGCGAGCGGCGCGTCGCCGTGGTGCAGCACCTCGGCGAGGGTGGGCCCCGAGACGAGCTCCATGACGATGTACGGCGCCTCGTCGTGCACGCCGAAATCGGTCACCGCCACGCAGTGCGGGTGGGTGAGCCGGCTCATCGTTCTGGCCTCGCGCTCGAAGCGCGCCACCGCCTCGCGGTGGGCTCCGATCAGCGCGTGCAGGAACTTGATCGCGACCGGCCGGTCGAGCCCGACGCGCTCGGCGCGGTAGACCACGCCCATGCCACCTGCGGCGATCGGCGCCAGGATCCGGTAGCGGCCCTGCAGGATCGCGCCGATCCGTGGGTCATCCGTGGGGGGCGTGTCCATGGCAGACGAGCGGCCTACGTTAGTCTTTTTCGCCGACCACCAGCAAGCCCGCCTCATCGTACGGCGGCCGGTGAATCCTCCGCCGCGCTGTAACCGCGGGCGAGCTCGCGTCACCGTTTGTGTGATCCGCGGCGCGGCCGTGCTGGTTACGGATTGACTGAGCAACGACACATCAGCGGCCCTGCCCTTGCCACGGCGACCTCCAGACTGTAGGTTTCGCCGGTTCTACGACATGAGTGACGTTCATCTATTCAGGAGCGAGGTGGCCCGGCGCCGGACCTTCGCGATCATCTCGCACCCCGACGCCGGCAAGACCACGCTCACCGAGAAGCTGCTGCTCTACGGAGGCGCGATCCACGTGGCCGGCTCCGTGCGCGAGAAGCGCGGCGGCCGCCAGACCACCAGCGACTGGATGGAGATCGAGCGCCAGCGCGGCATCTCGATCTCGACCAGCGTGCTGCAGTTCGAGCACCTGGGCCGGCGCGTCAACCTGCTCGGCACGCCCGGCCACAACGACTTCAGCGAGGACACCTACCGCACCCTCGCCGCCGCCGACACCGCGCTCATGCTGATCGACAGCGTGAAGGGCGTCGAGCCGCAGACGATCAAGCTCTTCCAGGTGTGCCGGCTGCGCAAGATCCCGATCGTCACCTTCATCAACAAGATGGACCGGCACGGGCGCGAGCCGCTCGAGCTGCTCGACGATATCGAGCGCATCCTGGGCATCCCGTGCACGCCGGTGTTCTGGCCGATCGGCTCGGGGCCCACGTTCCAGGGCGTCTTCGACCGCTGGTCGAACCAGCTCCACCGCTTCGAGCGCGCCTCCGCCGGCGGCGCGCGCGAGGCACCGATGGAGACCTCGAGCCTGGAAGACCCCGCGCTGGGCGACGCCATCGGCGAGGGCGCGCACCACCAGCTCGTCGATGAGCTCGACCTGCTCAACACCGCGGGCCAGGGCTTCGACCGCGACAAGTTCCTGGCCGGCGAGGTCACGCCGGTGTTCTTCGGCAGCGCCATGACCAACTTCGGCGTCGAGCCCTTCCTCGATCGCTTCGTCGAGCTGGCGCCCGCGCCGCGGCCGCGCGCGACCACCATGGGCGAGCCGCGCGACGCCGACGACGGCAATTTCTCGGCGTTCGTCTTCAAGATCCAGGCGAACATGGATCCGCGCCACCGCGATCGCGTGGCGTTCGTGCGCGTCAGCTCGGGCAAGTTCCGCCGCGGCATGACGGTCAGGCACGTGCGCACCGGCCAGGAGCTCACGCTCAGCCGCTCGCTCAACTTCCAGGCGCAGGAGCGCACCGTCGTCGACGAGGCGTTCTCCGGCGACATCGTGGGCCTCTGGGATCCCGGTGTGCTGCGCATCGGCGACACCCTGTGCGAGGGCGACCCCATCGAGTTCGAGGGCGTGCCGCGCTTCTCGCCCGAGCACTTCGTGCGCGTGCGCCTCACCGATCCGCTCAAGCGCAAGCAGCTCAAGAAGGGCCTCGACCAGCTCTCCGAAGAGGGCGCGGTGCAGCTCTTCTTCGATCGCCACCGCATGGAGCGCGACCCCGTGCTCGGCGCGATCGGTGTCCTGCAGTTCGAGGTCACGCAGCACCGCCTGAAGAGCGAGTACGGCGTGTCGGTGGAGTTCGATCCGCTGAGCTTCCTGCACGCGCGCTGGGTCGAGGGCGCCCCCGAGGACCTGCAGCTCGACAAGTTCGAGCGCGCCGGCCGTTCGACCTGCGTGCTCGACGTCGAGGCGCGTCCGCTCGTGCTCTTCGAGAACGAATGGGGCATGCGAATGACCATCGAGGATCATCCGAAGCTGAAGTTCGTCGCCGCCGTGCAGCCCGGCCGCCGCGGCCGCGCCGCGGCCTGACAAAGACCGCCCGGCCAGCCGAGACGCGCATGCGCGCACTGGCCGGGCTCGCCCGGGTGCGTTAGCGTTCCGTCATGGAATACACCCGCCTCGGACGCACCGGTATCAAGGTCAGCCGACTCTGCCTCGGCACCATGAACTTCGGGCCGCAGACCAGCGAGGCCGACTCGCACCGGATCATGGACCACGCCCACGAGCTCGGGCTCAACTTCTTCGACACCGCCGATGTCTATGGCTGGAAGCGCGGCGAGGGCTGGACCGAGCAGATCATCGGCCGCTGGCTCGCCCAGGGCGGGCAGCGGCGCGAGAAGACCGTGCTCGCGACCAAGGTCTACGGGCAAATGGGCGACTGGCCCAACACCTCGCGGCTGTCGGCGCTGCACATCGTGCGCAGCTGCGAGGCGTCGCTCAAGAGGCTGCAGACCGATTACCTGGACGTCTACCAGATGCACCACATCGACCGCGACACGCCCTGGGACGAGATCTGGCAGGCGATGCAGCGGCTGGTGGAGCAGGGCAAGGT
>JBKJOI010000717.1:0-6054 GCA_046595695.1 Haliangiales bacterium
GACTCGGTCTTGTTCACGTGCTGCCCGCCGGCGCCGCCGGAGCGGAACACGTCGACGCGTAGATCCTCGTCCCTCACCTCGACCTCCAGGTCGGCCTCGACGTCGGGAGATACGCTCACCGCGGCGAAAGCTGTCTGGCGCCGTGCATTTTGATCGAACGGCGAGATGCGCACGAGCCGGTGCACGCCCATCTCGGCCTTCAGCAGCCCGTAGGCGTACGCGCCGTCGACCGCGATGATCGCGCTCTTGATGCCGGCCTCTTCCGCCGGCTGCTCGTCCATGATCTCGACCGGATAGCCGCGCCGCTGACACCAGCGCAGCAGCATGCGTTCGATCATTTGCGCCCAGTCCTGGGCGTCGACGCCGCCGGCGCCCGCGTTGATCGAGACGATCGCACCGAGCGGATCGAGGTCGCCCGAGAGCATGCGGCGGAACTCGAGCTCGTCGATCGCCGCGGAGATCACCTTGCCCGCGGCCTCGGCCTCCTTGAGGCTCTCCTCGTCGGAGGCTTCCTCGGCGAGCTCGGCGAGCACGCGCGCGTCCTCGATCGCGCGCACCTGCTTGTCGTAGGCCGAGACCGTGGTCTTCAGGCCCTTCTGCTCGCGCAGCACCACCTGCGCGGCCTCGCGACGGTTGTAGAAGTCGGGCGCCGCGGCCTTGTGGTCGAGCTCGGCTATGCGGAGGTTTTTTCCGTCGACGTCAAAGATGCCTCCCGAGCTCGCCGAGTTTTTCGGCAAGACCCGAGAGGTAGGTCTTCACGCTCTTGTAGTCCAGGTAATCGGCGGGCATGGTTTCTCGATTCGATTCGATTCGCGTCGTCGGCCGGGTCGATCCGGAGCCGAGCGAGGCCGAGCTTACGTCGACGGGGCGGCCTACGCCTAGGCGGGATCGCTGGTGGGCGTGCGCAGGCGGATGAGCTTGCCCTCGGCGCCGCTGGTCAGCGCCACCGGGTACTCACCGGTGAAGCAGGCGGCGCAGTGGAGCGTGCCTGGGGTCGGGTTCTGCGGCTCGGCCGCCGCCATGAGCCCCGCCGGCGACAGGTAGCCGAGCGTGTCGCAGGTGACGTAGCGCGCGATCTCCTCGATCGAGTGCGACGAGGCGATGAGCTCCGAGCGCGTCGGCGTGTTGATGCCGTAGAAGCACGGGTGCGTCGTCGGGGGCGAGCTGATGCGCATGTGCACCTCGCGCGCGCCCGCGGTGCGGATCATCTTCACGATCTTGCGCGAGGTGGTGCCGCGCACGATCGAGTCGTCGATCACGACGACGCGCTTGCCCTCGACCACGTCGCGCACGGCGTTCAGCTTGAGCTTCACGCCGAAGTGACGGATCGACTGCTGCGGCTCGATGAAGGTGCGGCCCACGTAGTGCGAGCGGATGAGCCCCATGTCGTAGGGGATGCCGGTCGCGCGCGCATAGCCGATGGCCGCGGCGATGCCGCTGTCGGGCACCGGGATCACCACGTCGGCGTCGACGGGGTGCTCCTTGGCCAGCTGGCGGCCCAGGCGCTCGCGCACGCGGTAGACCGACTGGCCGTTCACGCGGCTGTCGGGACGGGCGAAGTAGACGTGCTCGAAGACGCAGAAGCGCTCGGGCGTGGCGGCGCGCTCGCCGAACGGCCGGTACGACTTGAGGCCGCTGGCGTCGACGACGACCATCTCGCCGGGCTCGAGCTCGCGGATGAACTCGGCCTCGATGAGATCGAAGGCACAGGTCTCCGACGCGAACACGAACGCGTCCTTGAGGCGACCCAGCGCGAGCGGCCGGAAGCCGTTCGGATCGCGCACCGCGATGATGCGGGTCTCGGTCGCGAACAGCAGGGAGAACGCACCGTGCAGCTGCCGCAGCGCCCCGGCGATGCGCTCGATCGAGTCGGTCTCGCGCGACTGCGCGAGCAGGTGCACGATGACCTCGGTATCCGACGAGCTCTGGAAGATGGCGCCCGACTGCTCGAGGCGCTGCCGCAGCTCGGTGGCGTTCACGATGTTGCCGTTGTGGGCCACGGACATGGAGCCGTGCGCGTACTCGACGTAGATCGGCTGCGCGTTGCGCACCTCGGACGAGCCCGCGGTCGAGTAGCGGACATGACCGATGGCCGCACGTCCAGGCACGTGGCCCATGACGCGCGAGTCGAACACGTCGGCGACCAGCCCCATCCCGCGGTGGGCGTGGAGACGCCCGCCCTCGACCGAGACGATGCCGGCTGACTCCTGCCCCCGATGCTGCAGAGCATGCAGCCCGAGGTAGGTGATGTTGGAAGCCTCGGAATGCCCGTAGACGCCGAAAATGCCGCACATGGCGGGACAACATCTAGCACGGCAGACTGACGTCGGCTAGTGCTCCTCAGCGCCGGCGCGAATAGCGCAAGCGAGGCCGCGCGCGCGCGTCAGGCGAGCGCTACTAGATGCCGCAGAGACGCAGAACGACGTGCGCGATCGTGACCACGAGCGACGCGTACGCGAGCGCATAGAAGCCGTCCACCTTGAAGGGCTTCACCAGGCGATCGGTCACCCACAGCAGGATCGCGTTCGAGATGAACGGGACCAGCAGCGCGAGTGTGAACAGCGTCCCGACGTTCAGCGTGACCTTGAGGAGGCCGTAGAGCAGCGTGTTCAGCGCCGCGAAGGCCAGCGCCACCAAGGGCAGCGCGGAGCGCGGCCGCACGGTCACCGACGAGTTGCGCCGTGTGATGAACGTGATGGCGACGCCGAAGACCACGACCCGGATGAAGAGCTGAACCACGAACCACATCATCGACGACCTCCCGAGGCCCGGTGCTGAGCATGCGGCACCTAAGTGGGCGCGTCCAATGGACTTTTTGTATTCGAAGTGGGGTGATGTAAGTCTTCGTACTCGTGGCAGAAATCGGCTAGTTGTCACAGGATTACTGGCGCGCGCCAGCAACCTAAGTACACTTGTAAACATGTCGCGACAATTGACCATGCACCGCCTGTCGTCCCGGATGCGTCGTCTGGGACCTGCGTGGGCGGCGGTGCCGGCGCTCATGGGCGCGACCGCCGCGCTGGTGCTGCCGGGCGGAACGTCTGCCGCGAGTGCCGAGGCCGCGATGCTGGCGGTCGGCGCGCTGGCCCTGCTGGCCGGTCATACGTGGGGCCTCCTCGTCGCGCTGTCGTCGCACGTACCGCTCGTCGGACATGTGTGGCCGTCGCTGGCGATGGGCCCGGGCTCGGAGGGATCGGTCGAGCTGGGTGCGGTCGCGATCGTGCTCGTCACCGCGGTGCCGGTGATGGTGCTCTCGGCGCTGCTCTTCCCGCGCCTGGTGGCCCACCTGGTCCCGGGCGCGTCGCCGCGCAAGCACGCGCTCGCGACCGCCGGGATCGCGCTGGTCCTGGGCGCCTCGCTGGTTCTCCCCGCCATCGTCGGCTGACCGACGGCGGCAGCCGCCGCGAGCTTCGCCGGGGTTGCCGGTAGCCTTGGCAGGGCGCACGCTTTCAGCTGGAGGTTTCATGCGCAAGGGCGGTCTGTATGTACCGGTTGTGGCCCTGTCGCTGGCGTTGCTGGCGGGCGCCGCCGGCACGTCGACCGCCCTGCCCTGGCCGCCGCTCGCCAGCGCCACGCTGGCTGGGCTCTTCCTGCTCGTTGCGGTGACGCGCGTGGCCAACGAGCTGGGCGTGCGCGGGCAGACGCACACGCAGCACGCGGTCGCCGGCGTCGCGGCCACCGCCGCCATCTGGTTCGCAGGCGCAGCCATCGTGCTCGCACGCCCCGGCCTCGGCGGGCTCGCCACGCTGCAGCTCCTGGCCGCTGCGCTCGCCTTCGGCCGGCCCGACCCCGGTGGCCCGCGCGAGAAGGCCTGGCTCATCGCGGCGAGCATGGCGGCGGCGGTCTCGCTGGTCGCGATCGGCGCGCTGCCGCGTGAGGCGGGCGTGCCCGGTGCGTCGATGCTGCCCTCGTTCCTCGCGGTGCTCATGGTCTTCGGCGCCTGGTTCCTGGGCACCAGCCGGACCCTGGGTCTCCTGCTGTCCGCGGCGGCGGGCACGATGACGCTGGTCCTCGCGGCGCGCGTGCTGGCGCGCCTGGCCGGCGCGGGCGAGCTCGACGCCGGCATGCCGCTGCGCCTCGCGCCGCTCTTGATCGCGACCGCGGCGCTCGGCGCCGCGCCCGCCGTGATCGCGATGGCGCCGCGCCTGGAGCCGATGTGGAAGGTGCTCGCGCCCGGCGTCTCGCAGGGCACGCGGCGGCTGCTCGCGTGGGCGACGCTGCCGGCGCTCGCGGCCTTCGCGGTGCTCGTCTTCTGATGCGCGCAGCGCGCGCCAGCTGAGCTACGCTCGCGCGCGTGAGTGCCCCGCCCACCGAGTCGAACCGCAACCCGCAGGCCGCGCAGATGGCCGACGAGTCCATGGTGCGCAACCTGCGCGCGCAGATCGAGTGCATCTGGCCGCAAGAGCGCGAGATCTTCGCTCGCTACGCCCTGCCCGCCGGCGCGCGCGTGATCGACGTCGGCTGCGGCACCGGCGAGCTGGTCGCCCGGCTCGGTGAGCTCGCGACCGGCGCGCACATCGACGGCGTCGACATCGACGAGGCACACCTGGCCCGCGCGCGCGCACGCTGCGCCGCGCTCGGCGCGCGCGCCACGTTCCGGCGCGGTGATGCCTTCGCGCTCGATGCCGAAGGCGGCGCCTACGATCTGACCGTCTGTCGCCACGTGGTGCAGGCGGTGCCCGAGGTGCCGCGCCTCGTCGCCGAGCTGACCCGGGTCACCCGTCCGGGTGGCCGCCTGCACTTCATCGCCGAGGACTACGGGCTCATGTCCTTCGCGCCCACCCGCCTCGACTCCGACGACTTCTGGCGCCGCGGCCCGATGACCTACGGCCAGGCGGTCGGCTGCGACCTGCGCATCGGCCGCAAGCTGCCTGGGCTGCTGGCCGCGTCCGGCCTCGTCGACGTCCGCTGCGACTACGTGATCGTCGATACGCTACGCGTGCCGCGCGCCACGTTCGCCGACATCTGGCGGGCGTGGCGCGATGGCTACACCGAGGTCCTGGCCGCGCATAGCGACCTGTCCGTCGACGAGGTGCGCGCGCACTTCGATGACATGATCGCCTGTATCGAGAACCCTCTTGGGTATGCGGTCTGGCACGTTCCCGTAGTCAGCGCGCGGAAGCCATAGGCGCGCCTGCCGGGAATCCGCGAACCGCCACCGGGATCGACGCCCCGGCCGACAAGCCGGCCCGCCAGCAAGGCGCGAAGAGCACCTTCGCTCTGCCGACTCCTGTCGGTGAGCACCGGAGCGCATGAGCAACGCCGCTGCCGGGCCGGATCGTCGGCCGCCCGCAATCGAAGCCCCTACCCCACGAACACGCGCGCGTTGCGGAAGAGGCGCAGCCACGGCGCCTCCTCCGTCCAGCCGTCCGGGCGCCAGGAGTGCTGCACGGCGCGGAAGACGCGCTCGGGGTGCGGCATCAAAATGGTCACGCGACCGTCGGGCGTGGTGAGCGCGGTCAAGCCCGCGGCCGAGCCGTTCGGGTTCATCGGGTAGCGCTCGGTCGGCGCGCCGCCGTGGTCGACGTAGCGCGCCGCGATCAGGCCGGCGGCATCGAGCCCGGCGCGGTCGTCGCCTTCGGCGAACTCGGCGCGGCCCTCGCCGTGCGCGACCGCGATGGGCAGGATCGAGCCCTCCATGCCGGCCAGCAGCACCGAGGGGCTCTTGTCGACGCGCACCAGCGACAGGCGCGCCTCGAACTGCTCCGAGCGGTTGCGCACGAAGCGCGGCCAGCGCGTGGCGCCCGGGATGATCTCCTTGAGGTTCGACATCATCTGGCAGCCGTTGCACACGCCCAGCGCGAAGGCATCGGTGCGCGCGAAGAAACGCTCGAAGCCGGCGCGCACGCGCGCGTTGAACAGGATCGACTTGGCCCAGCCCTCGCCGGCGCCGAGCACGTCGCCGTACGAAAAGCCGCCGCACGCAGCGAACCCGGTGAAGCCGGACAGCGCGACGCGGCCCGCGATGATGTCGCTCATGTGCACGTCGTACGCGTCGAAGCCCGCGCGATCGAACGCCGCCGCCATCTCGACCTGTCCGTTCACGCCCTGCTC
>JBKJOI010000398.1:0-10073 GCA_046595695.1 Haliangiales bacterium
AAGGTCCGCTTCACGCCGGCGATCGACATCATCATGCCGATGAGCGCGCCGCCGCGCTGCATGTCCTGCCACATCCAGAGGGTCGCGAGCACCAGCTGGCAGGCCTCGCGTGGGCGCCCGGCGCGCGCTTCGTGGGCCGCGACGAGCAGGGTCGCACGCTGCACGCGGAAGGCGCTCATGTCGATGTCGAAATCGACGTCGCTGACGTAGCGCTCGATCAGCGGCGTCCAGCCGTCGGTGAGCGAGGCCCCGCGCAGCACCAGCTCGGCGATGGCGCGGGCCTGCGCACCGCTCGCATAGGCGCGGATGTCGGGGTGCGCGTGGTCGAAGACCGCCGGATCTGCCAGCAGCGCCTCGGTCTCGTCGACCAGCTCGTCGGCCAGGCGGCCCTCTGAGGCCCTGGAGAGCGCGGCCGCGGCCAGGTACGCGTCGACCGCCAGGCCGGGCTCGCCCGGCCAGACCAGCGGCGGGCGTGGCCACGCCCGGTGACGCTCGGCGTCGACGAAGCCGAGCAGGCGCGCCTCGGTTCCGGGGGTGAGCCGCGGCTCGGGCTCCGCGCAGGCCAGCAACAAGACTCCCGTCACGAGCGCCAGCAACCGCATGACCAGCGATCGTACGCGCAATCGCGTGCGGGTGCCACGGGGCTCGCGGGGGTCTTGCGAGCGTCTACCGACCTTGTACACTCCGCGACGCCATGGCCCACCAGTACATCTTCACGATGAAGGATCTCCGCAAGTTCACCCCGATGGGGAAGGAGATCCTCAAAGGTATCTGGCTCTCCTTCTATCCGGGCGCCAAGATCGGCGTGATCGGCGGCAACGGCGCCGGCAAGTCGACCATGCTGCGCATCATGGCCGGCGTCGACGAGGAGTTCGTCGGCGACGCCGCGCCCGCTGACGGCGTGCGCATCGGCTACCTGCCACAGGAGCCGCAGCTCGATACCACCCTCGACGTGAAGGGCAACGTGGAGCTCGCGGTCAAGCCGATGCGCGATCTGCTCAAGCGCTTCGACGAGGTGAACAACGAGTTCGCCAACCCCGACGTCGACATGGACAAGCTGCTGGCCGAGCAGGCCAAGCTGCAGGACGCCATCGACGCCGGCGGCGGCTGGGAGCTCGACCGCATGCTCGAGATCGCCATGGACGCGCTGCGCTGCCCGCCCGGCGACGCCGACGTGACCACGCTCTCCGGCGGCGAGAAGCGCCGCGTGGCGCTGTGCCGCGTGCTGCTCGAGAAGCCGGACCTGCTCCTGCTGGACGAGCCCACCAACCATCTCGACGCCGAGTCGGTGGCGTGGCTCGAGCAGTTCCTGGGCGAGTACCCGGGCACCGTCGTCGCCATCACCCACGATCGCTACTTTCTCGACAACGTCGCCAAGTGGATCCTCGAGCTCGACCGCGGTGCCGGCATCCCGTGGGAGGGCAACTACAGCTCGTGGCTCGAGCAGAAGCGCAAGCGCCTCCACGACGAGGAGAAGTCCGAGTCGACGCGGCAGAAGACGCTCGCGCGCGAGCTCGAGTGGGTGCGCAGCTCGCCCAAGGCCCGCCAGGCCAAGAGCAAGGCGCGTCTGGCCGCCTACGAGAAGCTGCTCGCCGACGACAGCGAGAAGCGCGAGGACACCGTCGAGCTGTACATCCCTCCGGGGCCGCGCCTGGGCGACATCGTGGTCGAGACCGAGCACCTCAAGAAGGGCTTCGGCGACCGGCTGCTCATCGAGGACCTGACGTTCAAGCTGCCGCGCGGCGGCATCGTCGGCATCATCGGACCGAATGGCGCCGGCAAGACCACGCTCTTCCGCATGATCACCGGCCAGGACAAGCCCGACGGCGGCGTGCTCAAGGTCGGCGACACCGTCGTGCTGTCGTACGTCGACCAGAGCCGCGACTCGCTGAACGGTGACAACACCGTGTGGCAGGAGATCACGGGCGGCGCCGAGATCATCGAGATCGGCAAGAAGAAGCTCAACTCGCGCGCCTACGTCTCGAACTTCAACTTCAAGGGTGCCGACCAGCAGAAGAAGGTCAAGGACCTCTCCGGCGGCGAGCGCAACCGCGTGCACCTGGCCAAGCTGCTCAAGTCACACGGCAACGTCCTCCTGCTCGACGAGCCGACCAACGATCTCGACGTCGACACGCTGCGCGCGCTCGAAGAAGCCCTGCTCGAGTTCGCCGGCTGCGCGGTCATCATCAGCCACGATCGCTGGTTCCTCGACCGCATCGCCACGCACATCCTCGCCTTCGAGGGCGACTCGAAGGTCCTCTGGTACGAGGGCAGCTACACCGACTTCGAAGCCTGGAAGAAGAAGGAATTCGGCGGCTCCGACACCCCGCACCGCATCAAGTACAAGAAGCTAACCCACGGCTAGCCTCGCTGCGTCCGAGGCCGCCGCGAGATCTAACTCTCGGGGACGGTGTTCAGGATCTTACTTTCGGCCGCGAGCTCATTTTCGGTCGCAAGCTCCGTCGTGAGCTCCCTTCCCGATTCCCGCGGCGCACGTGCCAGCTACTGCGGCACCGTCGACTGCCCGCCGCCCCATCACCCCTCCCGAGCCTGACCCACGTGCCGTCCGCGCTGCCCATCGACGAGGTCCTGCCCGAGATCATCGCGCACCTGCGCCTGGGCCGGTCGCTCGTGCTCGAGGCACCGCCTGGCGCGGGCAAGACCACACGTGTGCCGCCGGCCCTCCTCGACATCGTCGACGGTGAGATCATCGTGCTCGAGCCGCGGCGGCTCGCGGCGCGGCTGGCGGCCCGGCGCGTCGCTGAGGAGCGCGGCGAGGAGGTCGGCGCGACCATCGGCTACACCGTGCGCTTCGAGGACGTGAGCGGCCCGAGGACGCGCGTCCGCTTCGTCACCGAGGGCGTGCTGACGCGCCGGCTGGTCGCCGATCCTACGCTGCGAGGGGTCGGCGCGGTCGTGCTCGACGAGTTCCACGAGCGTCACCTGCAGGGCGACTTCGCGCTCGCGCTGCTCCGGCGCCTGCAGCGCGGCGCACGCCCCGACCTGAGAATCGTCGTCATGTCGGCGACGCTCGACGCCGAGCCGGTCGCGCGCTACCTGGGCGCGGCAGGCGCTGCAGGCGCTGCCCCGGTGCCCGCGCCGCGGGTACGCGCCGAGGGCCGGCGCTTCGACGTCGCGGTCGAGCATCTCGAACGCCCCGACGATCGGTACCTCGACGTGCAGGTCGCCGCCGCGGTGAAGCGCGTGATCGTCGAGGACCCCGCGGGCGGCGATGTGCTCGTCTTCCTGCCCGGGGCCGCGGAGATCAACCGCGCGCAGCGCGCGTGCGCTGATCTCGCCGCGCGCCACGACCTGCTGATCGTGCCGCTCTACGGCGACCTCGCGCCTGCCGAGCAGGATCGCGCGATCCGCCCGGCGCCGGGCCGCCGCAAGGTCATCCTGTCGACCAACGTCGCCGAGACATCGGTGACCATCGAGGGCATCGGCGCGGTCGTCGACACCGGTGTCGCGCGCGTCGCGAGCCACTCGCCGTGGACGGGCATCCCGTCGCTGCGCGTGCAGAAGATCAGCCAGGCGTCGGCGACGCAGCGCGCCGGCCGCGCGGGGCGGACGCGCGCCGGCCGTTGCCTGCGCCTCTACACCAAGCACGACTTCGACACACGCCCTGCGCACGACGTGGCGGAAATGCGGCGTATGGACCTGACCGAGCTCGTGCTCGAGCTGCACGCCGCGGGCGTGAAGGACGCGCGCGGGGTCGACTGGTTCGAGGCGCCCACGCCGGCGGCGCTCGAGGCGGCCGAGACGCTGCTCGCGCGGCTCGGCGCGGTCGACGGCGGCGGCGAGCTGACCCCGGTCGGGCGCAGGCTGCTGAGGTTCCCCCTGCACCCGCGGCTGGCCCGGATGGTCGTCGAGGCGGAGGCGCGCGGCGTCGGCGAGGACGCGGCGGTCATCGCGGCGTGGCTCGGCGAGGGCGGCGACAAGGGTGGCGCGCGCGGCGGCGGCGGCGGCGCGGGCGCGGGCGGCGCGAGTGGGGGTCGTGGGGGCCGTGAGCCGGTCTCTGGGCCGAGCGATCTGCTCGACGCGCTCGAACGCTTCCGCGCCGATCCGAAGGCGTACTTCCACGTCGATCGTGCGCGGCGGCAGATCGAGCGGCTCGTGCAGCGGCGTGCGGTCGGCGCCACGGCGCCGCGCGATCCCGATCGCGAGCTGCAGGTGGCCATCCTCGCCGGCTTCCCGGACCGGGTGGCCCGGCGCCGGCGTCCCGGGTCCCCCGAGCTGGTGCTCGCGGGCGGGGGCAGCGCCGAGCTCGTCGAGACGAGCGTCGTCCGCGACGCCGAGTTGCTCGTGGTCGTCGACGTCGAGGAGCGCGGCGTGCAGGGCGGTGCGCCTGCGTCGACGCGACCGCGCGTGCGTGCGGCGAGCGGCATCGAGGCCGAGTGGCTCATCGACGTCGCGCCCGATTCGCTGCGCGAGACGCGCGAGCTGCGCTGGAACGCGAGCGCCGAGCGTGTCGAGTGTGTCGAGCGGCTGGTCTACGATCAGCTCGTGCTCGACGAGAAGGTCGGCGCGCCGGGTGGCCGCGACGCCGATGCTGACGCCGCGGCGCGCGTGCTCGCGCAGGCGGCGCTCGCGGCGGGCACGACGCGCTTCGGTGGTGGCGAGCGCGGCGCGGCGCTGGCTCGGCTGCGCGCGCGGCTCGCATTCTGCGCCGAGGCCATGCCCGATGCCGGCTTCGTCACGCCCGACGACGCCGAGCTCGCCGCGGCCTTGATCGAACGTTGCCGGGGCGCGACGTCCTTCGCCGAGCTGGGCGCCGCGCCGCTGCACGACGCGCTCTGGGAGCGGCTCACGCCGGCGCAGAGGCGCTCGATCGATCAGGTGGCGCCCGACCGCGTATCACTCGCGGGTGGGCGCGGCGTCCGCGTCGAGTACGAGCCGGGCAAGCCGCCGTGGATCGAGTCGAAGCTGCAGGATTTCTTCGGCATGTCGGATGGCCCGCGCGCGGCGGGTGGGCGCGTCGCGCTGGTGCTGCACCTGCTCGCGCCGAACCAGCGCGCGGTGCAGGTGACCACGGATCTCGCGGGCTTCTGGGATCGCCACTACCCGGCGATTCGCAAGGAGCTCATGCGCAAGTACCCGCGGCACTCGTGGCCGGAGGATCCGCGCGTGTACACGCCGCCGATGAAGCCGAAGAAACGTCCCGTCTGAAGGTCTGAAGGTCTGAAGGTCTGAAGGTCTGAGGACCTGAGGCTGCACGCGGCTGCGTGCAGCCCGCCTCGGAGTGCGGCTCATGCTCTGGTGCGCAGCGGCATGGTCGCGTGTGCGCTCGCGTTCGAAATGTGAAGATTGCGCACTTACCCCCAGGGCGCCAACGATTACGGCGTCTTGGAAGGAGGAGAGTGTCCCCCGCCCGGAGGAGGAGAGTGTCCCCCGTCCGCGCTGGGGGACCAGCTCATGCCGAGGAGGCGCCAGCGGCCGCGGAGCCAGGTCCATTTGAGGCGGGCGATGAACGGGGCGCCGTCGGCGCAGGTGACCGGGATCTCGACGAGGGTCTCCTCTGCGTCGTTCGTGCCGACGATTCGTGGCGACGCGGGCAGCATGGCGCCGCAGCTGGCGCGCAGGCGCTTCATGTCGGCGTCGAACTGCGACGGCTTCCAGGAGGACTGCACGATCGGATAGAACGACGCGTACATGGGGCCCAGGTCGCCGGCGCCGAGCCAGCCGAGGAACTCCGCGCTCGCGCGCTCGAGCGCGGCGGGATCGGGGCCGGGCCAGAAGTTCTCGGGGAAGTGCAGCTCGAAGCCGACGACGCGCCAGCCGCCGTCCTGACGCACGAAGTGGAACTCCGCGCGCAGCACCTGCTTCTCGAAGACTGCGTCGACGACCAGCTCGGCGCCGGTGGCCTGCTTGCCCTTCGTCACGCGGCTCGACTCGATGCGCGCGATCTTCTGGAACGCACCGAGCGCCGCGTTCATGTCGTCGACCATGAGCAGGAAGACACCGCGATCGACGCTGATGCGGAACGCGTCGGCGGCCTGAGCGTAGGCCTCGCTGGCGCGCCCGTCGCTCGCGCGGGTGAGGAACGCCGCGGCGGCTGCGCGCAGCTCGCGCGAACGATCGCTGCGGAACGAGAGCAGCCAGATGGCGCCACCGATCGCGGCGAGCGCACCCAGGACGAGGACGACCCGAAAGCCGCGCTTCACGAACGACGCCCGGCCTCGAGCACCGGGAGCTCCGCGGCGCCGGGCGCCTGGCTGAGGAGCAGCGCGTCCGCGGTCTCCGCCGCGCCGGTGCCCTCGACGCGATCCACGCCGTGGCGGGCCAGGCGCCGGGCCGCGGCAGCGGCGCGCCCGCCGCGCCCGCTGTCCAGGCACCACTGCGCGTGATCCACGAGCAGCGCCAGCTCGAGCGAACGGCCCAGCGTCAGCGACAGGCTGCGCGCGCCGGCCTCGACGCGCGCCGGATCGGCGAGCGTGGCCTCGAGCCACTGCCGCGCGTGCGCCACCGCCGCCCTCGCCGCGGCCGCCGGGCCGAGCAGCGAGGCATCTCTCGCCTTCCCCACCAGCTCGCCGACGTAGCCCTCGAACGCCTCGAAGGTGCCGTCCTTGGCGAGCGCGCGCAGCGTGTCGAGCGACAGCACGTTGGTCGTGCCCTCCCAGATCGAGAGCACCTGGGCGTCGCGCAGCAGGAGCGGCAGGCCGGTGTCCTCGACGTAGCCGGCGCCGCCGAAGCACTCGATGGCCTCCGACGCGAGCGCGACGGCCTGCTTGCCGGTGGTGAGCTTGGCGAGCGGCGTGATCACGCGCTGCAGCAGCAGATCGCGCGGCGTGGCCGTGCCGGCCTCGAGCCGCCCGAGCAGCTCGGCGCACTGGAACGCGAGCAGGAAGCCGCCCTGCTGCTCGGCGACCAGGCCCGCCAGCGTCTCGATGTGCAGCGGCTTCTGCGAAAGTGGCGCGCCGAACTGCACGCGCCGGCGTGCGTAGTCGAGCGCGAGCGCAACCGCGCGACGCATGCCCCACGCCGCGCCCATCGAGTTCCACAGCCGCGTCACGTTCAGCATCGGCGCGATGTTCTTCACGCCACTGTCAGTGCCCGCGACCGCGAGCGCGGGCGCGCCGTCGAGCGTGAGCTCCGCCGTCGGCACCTTGCGCGTGCCCAGCTTGTCCTTCAGCCGGTTCACCTGGATGCCGTGGCGCCGTCCGTCCGCGCCGCGCGTCTCCAGGTAGAAGAGCGCCAGGCCGCGGCCGCCCTCGCCGTTGCCCTCGGGCCGCGCCAGGGTCAGCGCCATCTCCGACGTGGTCGCCGAGGTGAACCACTTGGTGCCGTGCAGCCGCCACGTGCCGTCGCCCTCGCGCCGCGCCACCGTCTCGGAGCGGCCGACGTCGCTGCCGCCGGTGCGCTCGGTCATCCACTGGCCGCTGGTCCACATCTTCGCCGGATCGCGCGAGGTCAGCCGAGTGACTGCGCGCTCGATGAGCTCCTGGTTGCCCAGCTCGAGCAGGGTGCGCGCCGCGCCATCGGTCATCGCGAGCGGGCACGAGTAGACGTCGAGCGACGCCTGGACCAGGTAGTTGGCCGCGAACTGGTGCACGCGCGAGTGCTCGCCGTGCGCGCGCTCGTAGGCGATGGCGACCAGGCCGCGCTGCGCCGAGAGCACCTGCGCCTCGCGCCACAGCGGCGAAACCTCGATCTCGTCGACGCGCTGGCCCCACGCATCCCACTGGGTCAGGCGCGGCTCGTTCGCGCGATCGGCGCGCTGGCGGTGCAGGAGCTCACCACCGCCCAGCGCACCCAGCGCGCGCAGCTCGGGCTCGAGCTCGACCAGCATCGCCGCCGGCAGCTTGCGCGCCAGGTACTCGCGCAAGAGCCCGTCGTCGTCGTACTGATTGCCCAGCTCGGGGCCGTCCTGGAAGAACGCCATGCGCGTACCTTACCCTGAGGGCGAAGGTGGTGATAAGGTCGCGCGCGAATCGAACCGCCCGAGCAAGGAGAGTAGCTATGCCCCCGAAGACCGTATGCCCGATCAGCCGCGAAGATTTTCTCGCCCAGGCTGAGACCATCAAGATCGATCTGAACGGCTTCCCGCTGTCCGCGGAGCCGCGCGAGTTTTCCACGGGCAGCTTCGGCTGGTACGTGAACGCGAAGGCCCCCGTCGTCATCAACGGCAAGACCGTGCAGGTGCAGGTCGGCATGAACCTGACCGTGGTCGGCTCCAAGGACCTGGCCAAGAGCGCCGCGCCCAAGGCCGCCGCCGAGCCCGAGAAGGAAGAGTAGTCGCCCGGCGCCTCGTCGACGCCTTCGTCGACGAGGCGAGGCCCTCGGCGCGCGTGAGCTTCGATTCAGGGAGTAGCGGGAAGTCGTCGGAGGGAAGTACGAGCGGCGGCGCGCGCCTTCGCGCGCCGCCGGGTCCTACCGGCGGTCAGCTGACCAAGGCGGCTACGGGTGCGACGCCTGGAGCGTCAGCCCCGAGTACGCCGAGTAAGCACGCACCATCACGTACCAGGTGCCGGCCTGCGGGTTGGTGACGTTCACCGTCTCCGCGTTGCCGTTCAGGTACGGGCGGTAGTCGTACGTGCTGGTCGTCGGCGCGGCGCCGAAGCGGACGTAGACGTCCGCGTCGCCGGTGCCGCCCGAGATCTTGAACTGCGCGCTCGCCTTGCCCGCGGGCACGGTGAACGTGTAGGTCACGGTCGCGCCGGTCGCGCCCGACAGGCCGGAGACCGGCACGCCGTTCTGCAGCACGTTGCCGCCACCGCCGCCGCCACCGGTCACGGTCGCGACGATCTGCATGCCCGAGAACGCCGAGTAGCCCGACACCAGGATGTAGTACGAGCCGGCCGAGGGCGGCGTGAACACCACGCTCTCGGTGGTCGTCGACGACTCGGACTTCTTGTCGAACAACGTGGTCGACGGCTGCGAGCCCAGCTTGACGTAGACGTCCGCGTCGCCGCTGCCGCCCGAGGTCTGGATGCTCAGGTTGGTGGCGCCCGCGGGCACGTCGATCTTGAAGAAGCGCGACGAGCCGACCGCGCCGCTCACGCCGGTGACCGCGACGCCGCTGGTGAGGTTGGTCGTGCCCGAGGGCGGCGGGGGCGGGGGCGGATCGCCGCCGCCACCGGGGGGCGTCGGCTGCGTGCCCACGCCGACCGCGAACCACGCGGCGTCCATCGCGTACTTCTCGGTGGTGCCGTAGAGGTCCAGTGCGGCCTGGCCGGTGGCGGTGCGCGCGCCGGCGAAGCTGGTGTTGGAGGTCATGTTCTGGGTGAGTGCGCGGTAGAAGATCTGGCCGGCCTTGTCGATGCCCAGCGCGGGCACGTTGATCGACGACTTGCCGCGCGGGTGCGTGCCGCCGGTGACGGCCAGCTTGAAGGCCAGGTTGGCGATGCCCGAGTTCCAGTGCACGCCGCCGTTGTCCTGCGTGCCGGTGTAGCGCGTCGGGTAGAAGTCCTTCGACGAGCCGTCGGCGATCGGGTCGTTCATGTAGCGGAGCGCGTCGCCGTCGGTGGCGGGCGTCCACACCTCCTCGCCGACCTTCCAGGTGTTGGCGTTGACGCTGCCGTCGCGACGGGCCTCGCAGATGGACGCGAAGATATCGGACATGCCCTCGTTGAGCGCGCCCGGCTCGTTCTGGTAGACGAGGTTCGCCTCGTACGAGGTGACCGCGTGGGTCAGCTCGTGAGCGGTCACGTCGAACGACTTGGCCAGCGGCCCGGCCGTCGAGCCGTCGCCGTCGCCGAAGACCATCTGGCTGCCGTTCCAGAACGCGTTCACGTAGTTGCTGCCGTAGTGCACGGTGCTGGTCATCTTCGCGCCCGAGCCGTTGAACGAGTCGCGGCCGAACAGCGCCTGGTAGCAGTCGTAGGTACCGCCGGTGTTGTCGTAGGCGGCGTTCACGACCGAGTCGCTGCCGGCGGAGCTGCCCTCCGAGCGCACCAGCGAGCCGGGTAGCGACTGGCTGTTGTTGGCGTTGTGGACGGCGCGGTTCTTGGCCGTGTGCACCTGCGGGTGGCGATCCGCGAGCGCGCCGGTGCGCGCGTCGACGTAGACCAGATCGTCGACGGGCAGGCCGTCCTCGGCGAGGCCGGTGATGCGCGTCTCCCAGGCCAGGTGCA
>JBKJOI010000467.1:0-25140 GCA_046595695.1 Haliangiales bacterium
GTACGCGGGCACCGCGGTGGCCGCGGTGACGCCGGGCACGACCTCGAAGGGGATGCCGGCGGCGACCAGGGTCTCGGCCTCCTCCCCGCCACGGCCGAACACGAACGGGTCGCCACCTTTCAGCCGCACCACCATCAGGCCGCGGCGCGCGCGGTCGACCAGCACGGCCTCGATCTGGTCCTGGCTGAGTGGCGCGCCGTGCTCGGAGTGCTTCTTGCCGGCGTAGACCCGCTCGGCGGCGGCGGGTGCATGGTCGAGCAGCACCGCGTTGGCCAGGCCGTCGTAGACGACCACATCGGCGCGCGCGAGCAGCTCGACGCCGCGGACGGTGATGAGATCCGGGTCTCCCGGCCCGGCGCCTACCAGGTAGACCGTGCCGGGCTGGGTGGACATTGCGGCGACTCTAGGGGACGAGCAGTGGCTTGTAAAGGCGCCGGCGGCTGGCCCCGATCGCTGCGGTCTCCCGTCCCAGGTGGTGGAGACTCCAACCGGCGACCGGCGGGTGCGTCCCGAAAATCCCAGTGGTTTCGTGAAGCGCCTATCGCTGTCACGAAGGTAATCAGCGGCACACCATATGCACCTGTACGAAAACGCATGGGAATCGCACGCAGCATGGGGACGAAAGTCCTGGGCGCCATGGCGCTCCTCGCCGCGGTGAGCGTCAGCGAGGCCCGCGAGCCCGCCCGGACGGCCGGCCGGACCGCCTTGCAGGCCGCAACGTTTGCGGGGTGCTCTGACGCGGCGATCCGGGAGGTCCGCTTCGCCGAGGACGTCACGATCGACCAGATCCGGGTCGAGCTGCGCGATCGCGCGGGCGACAACGCGCTCGACCTCGGCCCGGTGCGCGTGCAGGTGAGCGCCGGCCGGTTCGCGCGGCGCCTGTGGGTCGCGCCCTCGGCGGGGCGCGCGCTGAGCTTCTCGCCCGGGCTGCGCGGGGATCGCTTCCAGGTGACGCTCGATCCGTCGTTCACGGGGCGCGCGTCGACGTGCGTGGCGCGCATCGAGCTGCTGCAGGGCGGCACGGTCGTCGCCTCGATCCAGCCCTAGGTCGGGCGCGCGCAGCGTGGATCACAGCCCGGCGCCCGGGAGCCCATCGATCCGGCCGGAGCGGTGCTATGTTCCGCCGGTGATCGACCTGCGGCCTTCGTCGGTGTTACTGCTCGCCGCACTCGCGGCCGGACCCGGATGCGCGGGCGGCGCGGAGCAGGGCGCGACGCCCGCCAAGGCGCCGCCGGACGGCGCGGCCAGGCCGGCCGCACCGGCGAGCCCCGCGCCGCGCGCGCAAGAGCCGGCCCAGGTGGCGGCGGTGGTGCTGACGCCGGAGCGCGGCGCCCCGGTGCGCGTCGAGGTCGAGCTCGCGAAGAGCGCCGAGGAGCGGCGCCGCGGCCTCATGTACCGGCAGAACCTCGGCCCCGACGCGGGCATGCTGTTCCTGTTCGAGGAGGACGAGATCCACAGCTTCTGGATGAAGAACACGCTCATCCCGCTCGACATGATCTTCATCCGCAACGACGGCACGGTCGCCGGCGTGGTCGAGAACGCCGAGCCCAAGACGCTCTCGGGCCGCTCGATCGACGTGGAGTCACGCCACGTCCTCGAGGTGAACGGCGGGTTCGCCCGGGCGCACGGCATCGGCGCGGGCACGCGCGTGAGCTACGAACACCTGGACATGACGGGATACGACAAATGACCCAGACGACGACGCAGACCAAACCGAAGACGATGAAGGCGAAGGCCACGTGGGGGATTTTCGCCGCGCTCGCACTGGCGGCGGCACCCGGTTGCAAGCGCGAGACGCCCGGTGCGGGCGCCGACAAGCCGACCGGCGGCGCCGCGGCCGCCGACCTGACCCCGGCCGCACCGGGGACGGACCCCGAGAAGGGCGACTTCACGCTCGAAGAGGCCAGCGCGGGCCTCGCGGGCGTGGGTCCGCTGATGGCGAAGATCTCGACCGCCAAGGGCGACATCGTGTGCGAGCTGTTCTTCGACGTCGCGCCCAAGACGGTGGCGTCGTTCGTCGGCCTCGCGCGCGGCACGCGTGCCTGGCAGGACCCCAAGACCGGCGCGTGGAAAAAGGCGCCTTACTTCGACGGGCTCGCGTTCCATCGCGTGATCCCTGCGTTCATGATCCAGGGCGGCGACGCGCTGTCGCGCGACTACAACCACCCGGGCATCGGCAGCGGCGGGCCCGGCTACGCGCTACCCGACGAGGTCTCGGCGGACGTGAAGTTCGACAAGCCGGGCCGGCTGGCGATGGCGAACTCGGGGCACAACACCAGCGGCTCGCAATTCTTCGTGACCGAGGTGCCGCGCTCGATGCTCGACGGCAAGTACACGATCTTCGGCCAGTGCGAGGGTGCCGACGTGGTGAAGGAGGTCGCGCGCGTGCCGGTCGACAGCCCGGGTCACAACAAGCCGCTCGAGCCGGTGACGATGCGCGTGGAGATCTTCCGGCGATGAGCGGACGAGCTCAGGGCGTGTTGCTGCTGGCGGCGGTGCTGTTCGTGCCGGGCACGGCGGGCGGCGACGAGGTCGCGCAGAACAAGAACGCCGGCAAGCCCGGAGCGAAGGGCGCGCCGAAGACCCCGGCGCCCCCGCCGCAGCAGGGCCCGCAGGGTCCCCAGGCGCCTGGGTCGCCTGCGCGGCCCGAGGCTCCGCTCGGTGAGCTCGCGCCCAAGAAGGCGAGCACCGACGGCTTCCACGGGCCGTGGAAGGCGGTGATGACGGTCAACTACACGACCTGCGCCGACGTCAAGCTGGGCGCGTCACGCACGGTGGGCTGGACCATCCAGCCCGCCGAGAAGTCGGCCGGGGCCGTGGTCGCCGTCGAGAAGGGCGGCGCCAAGGCCGACGCGAAGAGCTACACCGGGCGCCTGGCCGCCGACGGCCGCACGCTCGAGCTGCGCTCGGGCACGCAGGCCGGGCTCGACCTGATCGTCGACGGCGCGTTCCTGCAGGGGCGACACGTGGCGGTGCGCAAGAGCAACTGCGCGGTGGTCTACGACGTGCGCGCCGAGCGGCCGACCGACCAGCCGATGGACGTGGGCAACAAGGATCCCGATGCGGGCAACTGGTCGCTCGCGCAGGCGACCGCCGGGCTCGCGGGCAACGGCCCGCTGTTCGCCGACATCGTGACCGACGCCGGCACCATCTCCTGCGAGCTCTTCGCGGATCGCGCGCCGCAGACGGTCGCGAACTTCGTCGGCCTGGCGCGCGGCCTGCGCGCCTGGAAGGATCCGCAGACGAATCGTTGGGTGCGCTACCGCGCCTACTACGACGGCCTGGCGTTCCACCGGGTCATCCCCGACTTCATCATCCAGGGCGGCGATCCGCTGTCGCGCGACTGGTCGAACGCCCAGCTCGGCACCGGCGGGCCCGGCTACACGATCGCGGACGAGGCGTCGAACGGCCTGCGCTTCGACGGTCCGGGTCGGCTGGCCATGGCCAACCGCGGCCCGGGCACGGCGACCGCCGGCTCGCAGTTCTTCATGACCGAGGCGCGCGCGCCGCAGCTCGACGGCGGCTACACGATCTTCGGGCAGTGCGGACCGCTCGACGTGATCAAGGCGGCGTCGCGCGTGCCGTCGAGCACGTCGACGAGCAAGCCCGACCTGCCGCTCTTGATGAAGATCGTGATCCGCAGGTAGCGGCGCGCCGCGGCGCGCCCTAATCAGCCCCGGGATCGTCGTCCGCGCCGCCCGCGTCGTCCTTGTTCCGCTTGAGCGACACCTTGCGCTTCACGTCCGGCTTGATGCCCAGGCCGCCCACGGCGTTGTCGTTGGGGATGAAGCGGATCTCGGTCTTGATCTCGAACGACAGCTGCGTGAGCAGCTTGGCCAGCTCCTGCGACAGGTTCACGCGCGCGAAGAACTGATGGAGCTCGCGGCCGAGGATGCCCATCACCTCGTCCTTGGCCCCGTCGGCGCTGTTGAGCAAGTAGTTGGCGACGTCCTTGGGCAGGGAGAAGTCGTGGGTGATCTTGCGGATGCCCTCCTCGGTCGTGAACAGCGCACCGAGGCCGGCGTAGAAGGTCTTGCGCACGATGTCGGGGACCAGGCCCTCGAGCCGATCGCGCAGGCCCCGGTCGTCGCGATCGCGGTCGGAGGCGCCGCGCTCGGCGCCGTTCTTCGCGCCGCCGTCGGCATGATCCTCGCCGGCGGGCGCGGCCTCGGCGGGCGCAGCCGGTCCGTCCTCGGGGCGCTTCTCGTCCTCGGTGGGCATTGCCGTAACGTACGCGCTAATATGCGGGAGATGCAACCGGCGGGTCGGCGAGCGGAGCTGCGCGTGTTGGGCGGCGGAAAGGGCGGCGGCGAGGCGCGTTCGGAAGGCGGTGGCGCGCGCCCGACCGCACCCGCGCCGATCGACGTGCCACCGTCGCGGCCACCGACCCGCGCCTGGCGCTTCTTCAAGGCCTACTGGGTGACGTTCGTGGTCATCGCCAGTTACCTGTCGGTGAAGCTCCAGGCCAAGTTCCGCTCCGAGGCGGCCATCCAGCGCATCCTGCTCGCCAAGCACCGCCGCAACGCGCGCCGCATCGAGAGCACGATCGTGGCGCTGCAGGGCCTGTTCATCAAGGTCGGCCAGCTCATCAGCATCATGACGAACTTCCTGCCCGCCGAGTTCCGCGAGGAGCTCGAAGGGCTGCAGGATCAGGTGCCGCCGCGGCCGTTCACCGACATCGAGAAGCGCATCCGCGAGGAGTTCGGCGGGCGCGGCGTCGGTGAGCTGTTCGCCGAGTTCTCCGAGCGGCCCATCGCCGCGGCGTCGATCGGCCAGGTGCACGTGGCACGGCTCAAGAGCGGTGAGCGCGTCGCCGTGAAGGTGCAATACCCCGACATCGACGCGATCGTGAAGATCGACCTGAGCACGCTGCGCCGCATCTTCGGCATCGTCTCGTACTTCGTGCCCTACCAGGGCCTGGACGGCGTCTACCGCGAGATCCGCGACATGATCGCGCAGGAGCTCGACTTCCACCTCGAGGCCAAGAACGGCAAGCGCGTGGCCGCCAACTTCGTCGGCCGCGAGGACGTCGCGTTCCCGCGCGTGATCGAGGAGCTGACCACCTCGCGCGTGCTGACCACCTGCTGGGAGGACGGCGTCAAGATTGCCGACCTCGAGAAGCTGGAGAGCGTCGGCGTCGATCGCAAGGTCATCGCCAGGCAGGTCGTCGAGGCCTACTGCCAGCAGATCTTCATCGACGGCGTCTACCACGCCGACCCGCACCCCGGGAACGTGCTGGTGCGCCGCCTCGGCGAGGACGACAAGGTCAGCGCGTGCATCGTCTTCCTCGACTTCGGCGCGGTCGCCGAGGTCTCGCCCAAGATGCGTCAGGGCATCGTCGACTTCCTGCAGGGCGCGATCCACCGCGACACCCAGCGGATCGTGCGCGCGATGCGCGACATGGGCTTCATCGCGCGCGGCGCCGACGAGCGTGTCTTCGACCGCGTGGTCGAGTACTTCCACCAGCGCTTCCAGGAGGAGATCCAGCTCGACTCCTTCAACCTCAAGGACCTCAAGTTCGACCCGCAGAAGGGCCTGGAGAACCTGGCCGATCTGCGGCGCATGAACATCTCGATCCGCGAGCTGTCGTCGTCCTTCCACGTGCCCAAGGAATGGATCCTGCTCGAGCGCACCGTGCTCCTGCTCATGGGCCTGTGCACCGAGCTCGACCCCGACATGAACCCGATGGGCGTGATCCGCCCCTACCTCGAGCGCTTCGTGCTCGGCCCCGACCAGGACTGGTCCAAGTTCGTCGTCGACACCACCAAGGACGTCGCCATGTCGGCGGTGGCCCTGCCCGGCGAGCTGCGCCGCTTCATCACGCGCGCGCAGCGCGGCGACCTCGAGTTCAAGTTCGGCAACGTCGACGCCGCCACCCGGCAGATCGTCACTCTCGGGCACCAGGTGATCTACACGCTGGTCGGCATCGCGGCGGCCGCGCTGGGCGTCGTCTTCGAGGGCCGCGGCCAGGCCAGCGCCGCCGAAACCGCGTGGCAGGTGGCCACCGGCGCGGGCGTGGTGCTGCTGCTGTCCATGTGGACCGCGCGTCTGCGGCGGCGCCGGTAGCCCGGGTCGCCATGCTGCGCGTCGTGATCGCGCGCGACTTCTCGCCCGAGCGGCTGGCGCGCGTGGGCGCGGGGCTGCTGCGGCAGGAGATCGGCAGCGCCACGCTGCTCGTCGCCGAGCTGGACGGGCCGTGCGTGCTGCTCGGCCGGCACCAGCGCGCCACGTCGGCGCTCGACGTGGCGGCGGCCGTGGCCGGGGGGCGGCGGGTCGCGCGCCGGCTGGGCGGCGGCAAGACCCTCCTGTGCGCGCCCGGGACGGTCGGCGTGCTGCTGGTGGTGCCGCCGGGCGCCGGGCTCGAGGAGATCGCGACGCCGGAGCGCGCGCTCAACCGCTACGTGCGCGGGCTACTGCGCGGCCTGGGCGGCGTGGGCGCGGCGCGCGGCGCGTTCTATTTCGGGCGCGACTTCGTCTCCGCCGACAAGCAGCAGGTCGCGATCGTCTCGCAGGACGGCGCGCCCGGCGGCACAGTGCTCTTCGAGGCCTTCGTCGCGGTGCATGCGCCGCTCGCGCTGCCCGCGGGGCTGTCGCGCTACCCGGTGCACGGCGACCCGCGGGCGGCCGGCCCACCGCACGCATGCCTGGCCGCGCTATGGGCCGCGGGCGGCCGCACGCACACGTTCGACGAGCTCGCCGAGGCGATCGTCTCGGGCTACGCGCGCTCGACGGGCGCGACCGTGCAGCGGGCCAGCCTGGACGAGCTGGGCGACGAGGCCGAGGACCCGACGCCTGACGTGATCGAGCGCGAGGACGGCTTCGCGTGGAGCGGCGTCGCCGATGTGCCCATCGGCTTCGTCGAGGCGCTGGTCCGCGCGGACGACGGGCGCGCGCTCGAGGTGCGGCTGCGCGGCGACTTCATCGCGCCGACCTTCGTGGTGCGCGAGCTCGAGGCCGCGCTCGCTGGCTGCCCGCTCGAGCTCGCCGCGGTCGGCGCGCACGTCGACGCGGCGTTCACGCGGCGCGGCGCCACGATGATCGGCGTGACCCAGCTACGCGTGCTCGCCGAGGCGATCGTGGCGTGCCGGGCGGAGACGGCGTAGCGCGGGGCGCGGCGCCGGACGGGGCCGGCGTCAGTTGGCGAGCGACGTGCCGAGGCCGCGGAAGTAGGCGGCGCGCGCGGCGTCGCCGAGCGCGGCGTACGAGTCGGCGAGGCCGCGGTAGGCGCGGGCGAAGCGCGGATCGACGGCGAGCACGCCGAGCCAGTCGACGATGGCGCCCGCGGCGTCGCCGCCGCCCAGGCGGGCCTCGGCGCGCAGGGCCAGCGCCGCGGCGTTCTGCGCGTGCAGCGGCTCGGCAAGCAGGCCGTCGAGGAGCGCGATCGCGCTGGCCCAGCGGCCGTCGTCGACCAGGGTGCGCGCGCGCTGGAGCGCCAGGACCTCGTCGGTGGCCGGCTTGCGATCCGAGCGCGCGAGCTTCGTGCGCGCAAGCTCGATGTTGCGGCGCGCCTGCTCGTGTGACGCGTCGACGAGCAGCACGCCTTCCCAGGCGACGAGCGCGGCCGCCAGGTCACCCTGCGCGGCGAGCGTCACGCCCAGGCGGTAGCGCGCGACGACGTTCGTGGGATCGACGGCGACCGCGCCGCGGTAGTGGGTCACGGACTGCTCGTACTCGTGCGCGGCGAACGCGGCGTCGCCCTTGTCGATC
This sequence comes from Haliangiales bacterium, assembly GCA_046595695.1. Lineage (GTDB taxonomy): Bacteria > Myxococcota_A > Polyangia > Haliangiales > SHYZ01 > JBKJOI01. Next base: position 7,708 of record JBKJOI010000467.1, read on the forward strand.
CAGCGGCGTGCCTCGGCGAGCTGCGCGGGTGACGGCGCGGGCATGGGCGTCATGACGCCGGGCGTGCGCGGCCCGGCGGGCGCGGCGGGGGCGACCGGCGCGGGGGCGACCGCGACGGGAGCCGGTGCGGGAGCCGCCGGCGCGGGCGGCGCGGGCGCTCCGGGCGCCTGGCCGGCGTCGAGCTTGGCGACCTCCTGCTTCGCCTTGTCGATCCACTTCTGCTCCGACGGACGCTTCTCCAGCTCGACGTAGCGCGCGAACGCCGCGCGTGCGGCCGGCTTGTCGCCGAGCGCGAGGAGCGACTGGCCGAGCCCGTAGAACGGATCCGGATTGCCGGGCGCGAGCTCGATGTACTTGCGGTAGGCGACCACCGCGTCCTGGTGGCGCCCGAGCTTGCGCCGCGCGTGCGCGAGGTTATACCAGGCGAGCTCGAGGCGCGCGTCGAGCGCCACGGCCCGCTCGAACGCGGCCACCGCGTCGCCGGCGCGGCCCTGCTCGAAGAGCAGCGTGCCCAGCTCGTTGTGCGGCGCGGCCCAGGTCGGATCGGCAGCGATCGCGGCCCGGTAGCCCTTCTCGGCGGCCTTCGCATCGCCGGCGTCGCGGCCCTTGTCGCCCTCGCGCCGGGCCGCCTCGGCACGCGCGCGCGGCGAGGACGCGTCAGCGGGTCTGGCCACCGGCGCGGCCGGCTTACCCGCCGGCTCGGCGGGCGCCGCCGGCGCCGCGGCAGGAGCGGCCTTCCCCGCGCCGCCCCCGACCGGACCGCCCAGCTCCACGAGCTCCGCGTTCGCCTTGTCGACGAAGCGCTGCTTGTCCGCGCGCTTTTCCAGCTCCACGTACTTCGTGAACGCGGCGCGCGCCTTCTCGCGCTCGCCCATCGCCTTGTACGTGAGCCCCATGCCGAAGTACGGATCGGGCTCTGCCGGGCGCAGCTCGATGAACTTCTGGTAGGCCGCGATCGCGGGCGCGTGCTCGCCCTTCTTGCGGTGCGCGAACGCCAAGTTGTACCAGCCCATCGCGTAGCGCGGGTCGCCGGCGAGCGCCGCGCCCAGACGCGCGATCGCGACGTCGAACTGCCTGGCCTCGAACCACAGCGGCGCCGCCGCGTCGTAGGTGGGCAAGTAGGTCGGGTCGGCAGTGATCGCCTGCTCGTACGCGGCCAGCGCCTTGGCGGCGTCGCCGACCGCGGCGGCCGCGTCGCCCTGCTTCTTCAGATCCTCGGCGAGCTTGCGCCCCTTGGCCGCGGCTGCCGCGGGCGCGGCCGCGGCCGCGGCAGCCACCACCGCCACCACCACCGCCACCACGTTCACCGGAGCTAGCAGGCGCATTGGTCAGGGATCTTAGCCCCGACGACGGCGCCGGCCCAAGAACACGGCGCCCAGCAGCGCGAGCACGGCGGCCAGGGCACCGCCCGCCAGACCGCCCTGCTGGCCGCCCGCGCGGCAACCGCAACCACCGCCGCCGCCGCCCTCGACGCAGGCGTGCGCGCCCCCCTCCTGCTCCTCGCAGCTCAGGCCGTCGGCGCACGCGGCGCCCGCCGGGTCGCACAGCGCGCGGCACACGCCCTCGCAGACGCCGCTCTGGCACTCGAGGTCCTCGTCGCACGCGGCCCCGTCGGGCACGCGCGGGCAGTCGGGATCGAACGACTCACAGTCGGTCTTGCACGAGTCGCCGCCCGCGCAGGTGGCCGGATCCTCGGTGTCGATGAAGCCCTGCACCCACGCCGCGTAGACGTCGACGCGGGTGTCGTAGCCGAACTGCGAGCAGTCCTGGTCGCCCCACGAGGTCACGCCCTCGAGCACCTCGCGGCCGCCCTGCATGACGAACGCGGGTCCACCCGAGTCACCGTTGCAGGTGGCCACGCCGTACGCGAAGTCGTTCGCATTGACCTCGGTGATGCCGGCCGAGACCACGTACTTCTCGCCGTACGGTCCGCAGTTACCGATCGCGCGGCAGCCGAAGCCGACGAAGCGCGCCGACTGCCCGACCGTGGGCGCGCTCGCCGCCATGGCGTAGGGCACGACGTTGGCGGGTGCAGGCGCCTGCAGGAGCACCACGGAGATGTCGTTGTCGAGGTTCTGGTTGAAGCCGGGGTGCGCCACCGCTGACTTCACCGCGACGAACTCGCCGCCCGCGGCCGGGTCGCTGCCGAAGTAGATGTAGCCGGGCGGGGCGCCGCCGGAAACGCAGTGTCCGGCCGCGACCACCACGTGCTTGGACACCAGCGTGCCGGTGCAGAAGAGGGTGTTGCGGTCCGGGCTGTTCGTGTCGGCCAGGCCCACGACCGCCAGGTCGCCCGCCTCGAACGTCCCATTGATGATGGGCGCGGCGGTCGTGGCGATCGGCTCGGGCAGCGCGTCCTCGGCGAGACAGCCGCCGGCGAGCAGCGCGAGCATGGTGAACAGACCTGATCGAGAGCACATGGAAGGAGTCTATCCTGACCGGCGCCGCGTGCGCATGACACTTGCTGTCGCCCAGACGCCAGCTGCGGCAAGAATCACAAGTAACCCCGCATAGTTACGGCCACGACCACGCTCCACGCCCGGCCCGATCGCGCACGACGAGGCGGCACCTTCGAACCCGGACAGCAGCTCGAACGGCGGCACGCACGCTGCGGTGCCCGGCGCCACGGTGCGGCACTCGAGGCCGCTGCCGCAGCCGCCCTGGTCGCGATCGCAGGTCGGCGTGCACACCGACGCGGCGCCCGGCGCGGGCGTCAGACAGACCGTGCCGCTGCCGCAGTCGAACGCGCCGGTGCACGCGTCACCGGCGCCACCCGCTGCCGTGCAGTCGGGATCGCGGGCGGGGCAGTCGGCGAGACAGTGGCCCTCGGCGGCACACGGATCGCCGCAGTCGGGATCGGGGCCCGGGCAAGTGGTGACGCAGGTGTCGCCGCCGCCGCAGCCGGCGGGGCAGTCGGGATCCGAAGCGGGATCCAGGCACGCCGCGCTGCACGCGCCGTCGGCGGCATCGCACGGGCAGTCAGGGTCGACGCCGGGGCACCCGCTCACGCAGCGATAGTCCTTCTCGCACGAGGGCGGATCGTGGAGCGCCACCTGCGCGGTGATCCACGCGTCGTAGGGATCGACACGGTGCGCGCCGCTCATGCCGGTGCAGCCGCCGCGCCCGTACGAGGTCACGCCGATCACGCGCTCGATGCCGTCGGGGAAGCGGTAGAACTGCGGCCCGCCCGAGTCGCCGTTGCAGGTGCCGAGCACGTACTCGTACTCCTTGCTCTCGACCAGGTGATCGACGGGCAGGCGGATGGTCATCTTGTCGCCGATGCGCCGCTCCTCCTCGTTCGCGTCCTGCTGGAAGCCGAAGCCGACGATGCGGATGTCCTGGCCGACGAGGCTCGCGTCGAGCGGCTGGGCGTTCCACGCGCGCGGCTCGACGCCGATGACGCGCCGGCTCAGGACGACCAGGCCGACGTCGGCGAAGCGGAAGTCGTTCGGGGTGTAGTCGGGGTGGGGGATGGCGGCGGTGACGCGCTCGTACTCGCCCGGATCGAACGGCGTCGAGCGGCCGAAGTAGGCGAAGAACGGTTGCGTGCCCGAGACGCAGTGACCGGCCGTGAGCACGACCCGGCTCGAGATCAGCGCGCCGGTGCAGCTCACGTTGCCGGCGGAGTTGGTGAGCGCGACGACCGCCGGGTCACCCGAGTCGGCGTAGCCGCCGAGCACCGGCGCGGTGATCTCGGCGACGGGCGGGGTGGGCGCGGGCGCGCAGGCGGCGCAGGCGGCGCAGGCGGCGGCGAGGGAGCTGCTCAGGACCACGAAGCGAGGCCGCAGACCGTCCACCATGAAACGATTCTAGCGCGTTCGGCGCGACATTTTTTCGAAGTTTGAATCGCGTCAGCGCGGGAACAGCTCGTCGCGGATCGCGATGAGTGCCGCGCAGTCGCTCGCGTCCTCGACGCGCTTGGCACGGAAGATCGACGGCTCGTCGGTGGGCGTGATGTCGGGGTTCAGGTTCTTGACCGCGCCGACCTCGGCGCTCGAGCACGGGTCGCCCGACGCCTTCTGGCAGTCGAGGATGCCCTGCTCGAGCGACGCGGAGATCTCGCCCTCGATCTCGTCAGACGAGAACACCTGCCCGGCGAGCGTGAAGGTCGTGCGCAGGTTCACGTAGACCTCCTCGATCGAGATCGCCGGCACGTTCATCGCGAGCAGCGTGGCGCCCGGCTTGCCGTCGAGCTCCTGGTCGCAGACGCACTGGTTGGTGATGCCGGCGGCGCACGACGCGCCCGCGGGCAGACACTGGGTGAACTGACCCATCGAGTTGGCCTCGGGCAGCATGCCCTGGTCGGGCGGGTCGAGGCGCGCGCCGATGACCACGGTGATGGGCTCGATGGAGAACACCGCGCAGGTCTCGTCGCCGTCGAGCATCGCCAGGCCCGAGACCTTGGCCACCGACTCGAGCAGGCCCTCACCGAGCTGGAAGCGGATCGGCTGATCCTGGCCGGAGATCGGCACTTCGGGGATCTTGATGTCGCAGACCGTGGCGATCACGCCGACCTCGGCGCTCTGCTGATCGATGTCGAGCAGCAGCAGCAGCTCGGCGGTCGTGTCGGTCTCGACCAGGCCCGATGCGTTCACGTGCACGTTCAGCACCGCGAGCACACCGAAGCGGCCGTTGACGTCGAAGGGCTGCCCGGGCACGCACTGCCGGCCGACGGTGCCGCCGGCATCGATCTCGCTCGTTCCAGAGGTCGGGCCGCAGCCCGCAGCCACGCCTGCAGCCACGATCGTCAAGAGTGCCAGCACGTCGATTCGTCGCATGGAGCGCCATGCTAGCATGCGCGCGTGCTTCGTCCGTCCGTGCGTCTCGGCGCGTGTTTCGCGGCCTTTTCCTCGTTCAGCGCCGTCCTCGCCACCGTCGGGACACCGGCGCAGGCGAACCCCGCGGAGGTCTTCGGCTTCGGCTCGCGCCAGGCCAGCCTGTCGGGCGCGGTCTCGGCGCGCGTCGACGACTTCTCGTCGGTCTACTACAACCCCGCCGGGCTGGCCGCGTCGCGCGGCAAGCACGTGTCGCTCGGGTTCATGGGCGCGGCGTCGAACCTGTCGATCAACGACCGCGGCTACGACATCACCGAGCCGCTGGGCGTGACGTTCGGCGCGACCGCGCCCGCGCCGCTCGGCGGCCCGCTCGAGAACCGCATCTTCGTAGGCATCGGGCTGTACTTCCTGCCGACCACGCTGGTGCGCGTGATCGCGCACCTGCCCGACGAGCCGTTCTATCCCTGGTACGACAACCGCACCCAGCGCATCGTGATCCTGCCTGGCGTCGGCGTCCGCGTCACCGACTGGCTGTCGCTGGGCGTGGCGGTCAACGTGCTGGCCGGGCTGTCCGGCCAGGTCGTCGCCGGCGAGGGCCCGACGCGCGCGCTCGACGCCCGCGTCGACGAGGAGATCCCGACCAACTCGGGGCTGCACGCCGGGCTGCGCGCGCGCCTGGGTGACGACCTCACCGCCGCGCTGGTCTTCCGCCAGGAGTTCGGCGTGCCGTTCACGACGATCTCCGACACCACCGTCGCGGGCGAGCCGATCGATCTCGCGATCTCGGCCAAGGGCCTGTTCACCCCCGATACGCTGGTCACCGGGCTCGCCTGGCACAACCGCTTCGTCGACCTGTCGCTCGACCTGCAGTGGGCGCGCTGGTCGGCGTACCCGGGCCCGTTCGTGGTCGTCGACAGCCAGCTGCCGCTGGTCGGGCCGCTCGCGGGCGTGCTACCCGCGGTGCCGTGGAAGGACACCTACGGCGCCCGCCTAGGCGCCGAGAAGACGCTACCGCTCGTGCACGGGCAGTGGGCGCTGCGCGGCGGATACGGCTTCGAGAGCTCGCCGGTGCCGGCGAGCCAGCCAGGCGTGACCAACCTGCTCGACGGGCCCAAGCACACCGTATCGGTGGGCATCGGCTTCCGCGTCGAGCTGCCCGCGGGCGCGGCAGGCAAGCCGAAGCGGCACCTGCGCATCGACCTGCACGCGCAGTCGCAGCTGGTCGGCGCGCGCACGCTGCACAAGACCATCGCCGACCAGGACGACGACCCGGCGCCCTTCGACGCGCTGCGCGACGAGGTCGTCGACGACGCCAGCGAGCCGGCCACGCAGGGCGTGCAGGTCTCGAACCCGGGCTACCCGAGCATCCGCTCGGGCGGGCAGGTGTTCTCGGGCGGCCTGACCATGGAGATCGAGCTGTGAGGGCGCTGCATTCCTGGCTCGCGGCGCTCGCCGCCCTGCCCTGCCTGGCCCTGCCGCGCGCGGCCGGCGCCGAGCCGCTCGACACCTTCGGCTTCGGCGCGCGCGCCTCGGCCATGGCAGGCGCGACCACCGCCGACACGCGCGGCGCCGCGGCCGCGCACGCCAACCCCGCCGCGGTGGCGTCGATCCAGGATCCCGAGGTCACGATCGGCTGGGGCTTCGGTCGCATGGCGCTCGAGCTGTCGGGGCGCGAGTCAGGCGTGATCAACGCGCACGGCACCGACATCGGACTCGCGATCCCGTTCAAGGTCGGCGGCGTGACCCACGCTTTCGGGCTCGCGCTCTACCTGCCCGACCAGTTCATCGCGCGCCTGCAGCTCATCCCCGCGACCGAGCCGCACTTCGTGCGCCTCGACAACGATCCGCACCGGATCGTCGTCGAGACGGTCTACTCGCTCGCGCTCGCGCCCTGGCTATCCCTGGGCGTGGGCGCGTCGATCCTGGCCGACGTCGCCGGCAACGGCATCACCTTCAACGTGGGCATCGAGGGCGGCGAGAAGGTCGGCGAGAGCGCCCTCGACGTCATCATGCCGACCGCGGCGACGCCGCTCGTCGGCATCATGATCAGCCCGACGCCACGCGTGCGCCTGGCCGCGGCCTACCGCGGCGAGCTCGACCTCGGGCTCGAGCTCGACATCCTCGCCAACGTCGACGTGGCCGGCGTGGTCACCGGCGACGCGATCATCTCGCTGCGCGCGATCAACTACTTCACGCCGCACCGGGTCAACGCCGGCATCGCCGTCGACGTCACCGAGGAGCTGACGCTCACCGGCGAGATCGGCTGGCAGAACTGGGCAGCGTTCGAGGGCGGCGTGCCCGACCTGCGCGTGATCGTTGCGCTGGGCATCTCGCCGCCGCTCGTGCCCGCGCTCTTCCCCGAGGACAACTTCAAGGACACGCTCACGCCGCGCGTCGGCGCCGAGTGGCAGGCGCCGATCGGTCGCGCCGACTTCGCGGTGCGCGCCGGCTACGCCTACGAGCCCACGCCGGTGCCCGAGCAGACCGGGCTCACCAGCTTCGCCGACAACGACCGGCACATCGTCGGCTTCGGGCTGGGGCTCACGCTGCGCGCGTTCGAGCCCATCCTGACCCGGCCGGTGTCGTTCGACCTGGGCCTGCAGTGGCACCACCTGAAGTCGCGGCTGACCATCAAGGACCAGCAGATGTTCCCGGGCGTGACGTTCTCCTCGGACGGCGAGATCCTGCGCGGTGCGATGACCATGACGGTGAGCTTCTGATGGCGCGCGTGGCGTGCTTCTTCATGCTGGCGCTGACCCTGGCGGCCTGCGGCTATGCGCCGCAGGCGGACTTCGCCGGCCTGCGCAATCCCGACGCGGTGTCGTCGTGGGAGGACCTGGGCGCGCTCGAGATCTGTCTCGCCAACGTGCGCATCGGTCCGCCCGCCGCCGGCGCGGGCGGCTTCTGCGTCGACCAGAACACCCCGAACGAGGCCTTCTGCGCCGCTGACGACGCGTGCGGCTCGCGCGAGCGCTGCGTGTGCGGCCGCTGCACCGTGCCGTTCTGCAGCTCGAACTCGGAGTGCCAGGCGGGCAGCGCGTGCAATTTTTCAGAGAACCGCTGCGCCGCCGAGTGCAACTCCGACGCGGAGTGCGCCGGCCGCGGCGAGTTCTGCTCGGGCGGATTCTGCAAGGGCCGCTGCGGCAGCGACGCCGACTGCCAGACCGCCGAGGTGTGCAGCTCGATGGGCCGCTGCATCGTGGCCGACTGCGCCGCGGCGGGCGACTGCCTGGCCGGCGAGATCTGCAAGATCCAGCGCGAGCCGCGCGCGACCGCGCAGCCGACTGCGCTCGCCGGCGCCGCCGCGCACGGCGCCGATCCCGGCGACGAGCGCATCGTGCTGTGGCTCGAGATGGCCGATCCGGTGGGCGCGACGCGCGCCATCTACCGCGCGGTCTCCGACGACGGCCTGAACTTCCGCATGGACCCCGCAGACGCCGTGCTCGAGGACGCGGGCGACGCGCGCGCGCCCTCGGTGATCGCGACGCCGGGCGGGCTCACGCTCTTCTACGAGACCGCCGCGGGCATCCGCCGCGCCGAGAGCACAGACGGCATCGCTTTCGGCGCGCCCGAGACGGTGATCCCGGGCGACTTCCACGCGCCCGGCGCGGCGCTCGGACCCGGGGGCGACGTGCTGGTCTACGTGCACCGCGGCGATCGCGAGGGGCTGTCCTTGTGGCGCGGCTCGGGCACGCCCGCGGCGGTGTTCTCGCCCGCCGACGCCACCATCGAGGACTTGTGGCGCGACGTCTCGAGCGTCGGCTCGCCCTTCGCGCTCGTCGACGACGGCGAGCTGCTCGGGCTGCCGGTGGTACGCCTGTGGTTCGACGCCTACGGCGCGGAGAGCGGCGACTCGGTGCAGTTCGGCATGGTCGTGCCGCTGCCGCCCAACGACTCGATCGGCTACGGCTCGGCGCCGCTCGGCGATCCCGCTGCGATGATCGCGTACCCGTACAACCCGGTGTTCGACCGGGTGGTCGCGTTCCTCGAGCACCGCGCCGAGGTCGCGCCCGCGGTCGTGCGCGATCCCTCGGGCGAGCTGTGGTTCCTGTACTACGGCGCCGCGTCCGCCGACGGCATGACGCAGGAGGGCATCGGCGTGGCGCGCAATCCTCCGCGCGTCCCGCCGCCGTAGGAAGTTGCCCACACGCACTCGGCTCGTCTAGATTGCCAATGATGATCGCCGTCGTCGGGAATGTCGTGTGCACCATGATCGCGGTGGGCCTGTTCGCGGCGACGATCCGTTCGCGCAAGCGATAACGCGCGCGGCGGGTGTCCGACCCTCACCGCTTTCCCGTGCCCTCGCCGCCGCGCTTCCGATAGACTCGACTCCAAAGCCGTGGCGATCGAGCGTCCCTATACTGCGAGCGGCCATGCTGCCGGGAACGGCGGCGCAACCACGCCGAGCGCCAAGACGATCGAGCGCCTCAACCAGATCCAGCTCGGGGACCTCGAGGCGGTGCGCCTCCTGCTCGCGGGCGGCTCGGTCATCGACTGGCACCGGCTCGCCTTCCGCGACCTCGACGACGTCGACCGCTTCCTGCGGGTGAACGAGTTCCGGCCCAGCGAGCCCAAGGATCTCGAGCGGCTCGAGTTCCTGCGCGCCGAGGCGGTCGAGTACCTGCAGCGGAACTACGACTTCCGCATCCCCGACGAGATCGTCGAGCACATCCCGGTGCGCGACCTGTTCCTGGTGGCGTCGCGCAAGTCGCGGCGGCAGATGTTCGCCTGCATCGTGCTCAAGGTGATGCACATCATCCACCACCTGTACGGGCGCCAGCTGCTGCACCAGCTGCCCATCTCGGAGCAGGAGGTCTTCCGCCTGGTCGAGCACAAGGTCGTGCGCGTGGTCGAGGAGCTGCGCGCCTCGGGCCACCCGATCACCGAGGTGGAGTGGAGCCGCAAGCCGCACGATTCGCTCATCACCAAGCTCATGGCCAAGCGCTCGACGCTGGCCGCGAGCGTCTACGACAAGATGCGCTTCCGGCTGGTCGTGAAGGAGCGCGAGGATCTGCTGCCGCTGCTCGTCGATCTGCAGCAGCGCCTCATCCCGTTCAACTACGTGGTGCCCGGCGAGACCGTGAACGACCTGGTTCCGCTCAAGCAGATCGTCGAGCAGAACCCGGCGCTGGCGCTGCTCGCGCCCAACTTGCAGTCTGACTTCGACCCGCAAGACGGCGCTCACATCGAGCGCGCCAACGAGTTCTCCGGGCCCAGCTACCGGGTCGTGAACTTCGTCGCCGACCTGCCGGTGCGCCTCGACGAATACCTGTGCCGCATCCCGACCCCGCAGGACGGCGACTTCGGCCAGATCGTCTTCGTGCTCACCGAGTTCCAGCTCATCGACGCCAAGCAGGCGCACGCCAACGAGGCGGGCGAGAACAGCCACGAGAAGTACAAGGAGCGCCAGCGCGCACGCGTCAAGCTGCGCCTCACCCGCGGCCTGCCCGTCGAGCGCCCACCCACCGCCCCCGCCGCGCCCGACGGCGCGCCGACCAGCCCGGGCGGTCATCGCAGCGGCGACGAATAGCGAGTAGCCGCTCCGGGGTAGCCTGGAGTCGCCCGGCAGCCGCGCGCCGCGCGTGTACACAGGACGTCGCAGGACGTCCTGTCACCGCGACCCGCCCTTGTAAGCCCGCGGGATCGCTCGGGTGCCGCGGCCGCGAGGCGTCGCAAAGCGCGGCGACCATCTTGCAAAGCGCCACGCCGATGCCTCGGCGCGCACAGCACCACACAGGACCCGCCCTCGATCCCGAGGCCGCTACGCTCGGCGAGTACCGGCTCCTCCGTCAGCTCGGCCGGGGCGAGATGGGCCGGATCGTGCTCGCGCACGACACCGCGCTCGATCGCCTGGTGGCCATCAAGTTCCTGGCCACACACCTCACCGGCGGCCGGGCACGCGAGCGGTTCCTCGTCGAGGCGCGCGCGGCGGCGCGGCTGTCGCACCCGAACGTGGTGGCGATGCACCGGGTCGCCACCAGCAGCGATGGTGAGCTGTACATCGTCTCGGAGTACGTCGACGGCTGCAGCCTCGACCGGCTGCCGCGACCGATCGCCCCCGACCGCCTGCTCGAGCTCGCCATCGACATCGCGAGCGGGCTGGCCGGCGCACACCGCCAGGGTGTCCTCCACCGCGACGTCAAGCCCGCGAACGCCATCGTCACCTACCGCGCTCACGAGCCCGGAGCAGGCGGACGGACGCGCGCCGACCACGCCACCGATGGGCGGGACGCCCGCGTGCCGGACGGGCCAGTCAAGCTCTGCGACTTCGGCCTCGCGAAGCTCCTGGACGACGGCGAGGACGGCGGGACGGCCGCGAAGGGGCTGCGCGCATCGGAGGGCCTGGCCGGCGTCAGGTCGGGCACGCAGACCAGCGACCCCCTCGACGACATCGAGCTCGCCGCGCTGGCCGGCCCGCTCACCCAGCGAGGCGCCCGGCTCGGCACACCGTTCTACATGGCGCCCGAGCTCCGGCGCGGCGAGCCCGCCAGCACGCGCAGCGATCTGTATGCCTTCGGCGCCCTGCTCTACGAGCTGTGCGCGGGCCGGCCGCCGCTCGCGCACGTGCCGCTCGCGACGCTCTTCGACGGCAGCGCGCCCGCCTTCACGCCGCTCGCGGTCGCCGCGGCCAGCGTCGACCCCAGGCTCGCCACCATCGCCATGCGGGCGCTGGCCGAAGATCCGCAGGCTCGCTTCGGTTCGGCGGACGAGCTGCGCGAGGCCCTCGAGGCGCTGCGTCCGCGTCGCCTCCCCGCGCCCCCGCCCGGCACCGGCAAGGAGCTGGTCGCACAGACCTTCCATCGCGCGGGGCCGCATGCGCGCGGGCCGTTCGTCGCGGTCAACTGCGCGGCGATCCCGGAGAGCGTGGCGGAACGCCTGCTGTTCGGCGCGGTTCGCGGCGCTTACTCGGGAGCCAGCGCCGACGCCGCGGGCTATGTGGCCGCCGCCGAGGACGGCACCCTGTTCCTCGACGAGGTGGGTGAGCTGCACGCCGCGGTGCAGGCCAAGCTCCTGCGCGTCCTGGAGCCTGGCGAGCTCATGCCGCTGGGGGCCGCACGCGCGCGGCAGTGCTCGACCCAGTTCTGCTTCGCCACGCTGCGCAACCTGCGCGAGCGCGCTGCCGACGGCAGCTTCCGCGCGGACCTCTTCTATCGGCTCGAGCGTGCGCACCTGGTCGTGCCGCCGCTTCGCGCGCGTCGCGAGGAGATTCCCTGGCTCATCGCCCTGGAGCTCGGGCGCCACGCCCCCGGGCTCACGGTGCATCCGCGCCTCGTGGAGGCGTGCCTGCTGCGCCCGTGGCCGGGCAACGTGCGCGAGCTACTCTTGGCCGTGGGCCGCGCGGCCGAGCAGGCCCTCGCCGCCGGCACTACCGTGGTGCACCCGCGCCACCTGGACGAGGCCGCCGGGCAGTCGGTCGCGACGACCGGCACGCTGCCGCGCGTCCGGCTCGACGACCTGTCCAGCGCCGACGTGAGGGCCGTGATCGAGCGCCACCAGGGCAACCTGAGCGCGGTCGCGCGCGAGCTGGGCGTCCACCGCAGCCTGCTCTACCGGGCCCTGGATCGGCTCGGCATCAAGCGGTGACTGCCAGCCGAGGCACCACGAGGCGCTGGCCGCTTACGCCGCGCCCCGCCTCAGTCGACCGGTAGCGTCTTGATGAGCCGGTGGTCGCGCCCGGCTTCGATCATGATCGGGTAGTTGAAGCTCTCGCCGCCGACGACGAAGGTCACGGTGTGCTTGCCCGGCTTGAGCGGGATCTTGGCGCGCGGCGCCACCGGGGTCATCTTGCCGGTGTCCTTGCTGTCGATGAGCACCTTGGCGTAGGGCGTCGTGTTGGCGATGAGGTAGCCGACGTCAGCGGCAGGCGTCACGGGCGCGACGCGGTCGGCAGCAACGGGCCTGGGCTCGGCCGCCGGCGGCTTGGGCTGCCCCCCGGTCGACCGCTCGCCCACGACCCGGCGCGCCATGGAAATCCCGTCGGTCCGGGCCGCGAGCTTGCCCTCCGGGGCCGCCTTCGCGTCGCGCTCGCGCGGCTGCTTTTCCTTGGCACTCTCCGCCGCCGCCGCGTCACGGCCGTCCCTCGCCTTGCCGCGCTCGATCGCATCGAGCTCGATCTTGCGCGCCTGGTGCTCACCCTCGGCGAGCACGACCTGTAGGGACTGCGTCACGTGGCCCTCGCGCTGGATCGTGACCGTGTGCTCCACCCGCGGCGCCAGCTCGAGCGGCGCCTTGGCGGCCTCCGCGCTGATCTCCTGGTTGTCGACCAGCACGGTGACGCCCTCGGTCACGAGCTCGAGCACGAGCGTGCCGGGCGCCGCCACCGCGGGCCCGAAGCGACAGGTGACGACCTCGGGTCGCCGCGCGTCGAGCTGCAGCTTGTTCACGCAGTCGGGCACGCCTGCACGCTTGACGACCACCGCGTACTCGCCGCCCTCGAGGCCGTCCAGGGTCAGCGGCTCGGCGCCGGCGACGAGCGTGCCGCGCTTCTGCGCGTTCACCCAGACCTCGCCGCCTCCGTTGTCGATCGCCGCGACCACGATGGTGCCGGTCGGCGCGTGCGCGGCCGCGGCCTGACCCTTGCCGCCGCCGAACAGGAAGCGGCCACCCACGATGAGCCCGAGCACCAGCACTGCGACGCCGACGCCGATGCCGACGTCGCGCACCAGGGTGCGCCGCGCCGGCGCGGGCAGGAGCGCCATCCGGGGTACCGCGGCGGTGTGGCGACCGTCGCCGGCCGCTGACGATCCGAACGGAGCCGGCACCAGGCTCGTCCCCGGCGGCATCGAGCCCATCGCACCGGTGAACGAAGGTCCGGGCGGCGCGGTCGCCTGGCGCACCGGCGGCATCGTGAACGGCGTCGGCATCCCGGGCACCGCCGAGCTCGGCGGCGCCACCAGCGGTAGGCCGTTGGGCGGCGAGGAGCGCAGAGGCGGCAGCGCAGAGCCGTTTTGCGCCGCCGGCGCGCCGGTCGCCGGCGCGCCGACGCCGAGCGGACGCGGCGGTGGCGGCGGCACCGCCATCATCGCCGACGAGCCGCCGGGCAAGATCACCGTCGACTCGGCCGCGATCGGCGGCGCGTCGCTCTGCGGGCGCGCGTCGACCTCGCCGAAGATCTCGGTCGGGCCCTCGTCGCCGAAGCTCTGCGAGCCACCCTTGCTCTGGCGCGCGATCGGCGACGCCTTGCTGCTCACCGACAGCAGCGCGCTCATGGCCGCGCCGCGCACCGAGTTCTCGCCCGCGCCGCCCAGCGCGTCATCGAGCACGTCCTCGAACGACGGGCCACCCAGTGCGGTCGACTCGGCGCCGTCGTCGGCCGGGTCGGGCTTGCCCAGGCCCTCCACGACGCTGGTCCGGTTCTCCGCGGCAGGCTTGCCGGCGACGATGCCATCACGCCCCAGCTTCTTGTACTGCTCGAGCAGCTGCCGCTCGCGCGCGAGCTCGGGGCCGAAGCCGTCCTTCATCCAGAGCGCCAGCTGCTTCGAGGTGAACACCGGCGACAGGCCCATGCAGAACTGCAGCAGATCTTCCTGCAGCTCGTTGGCCCACTGGTAGCGGTCCTCGGCTTCCTTGGCCAGCGACTTCATGACGATCTTCTCGAGCGCCGCCGGCACCGCCTTGTTGTGCGACGACGGCGGCGAGATGTCGACGTTGCGCACCCGCTCGAGCGTGGAGAAGTCGCTCTCGCCCAGGAACAGCCGCTCGCCGGTGAGCATCTCGTAGAGGATGGTCCCGACCGCGAACAGGTCGGAGCGGCGGTCGAGCGGCAGTCCGCGTACCTGCTCGGGCGACATGTAGCCGAACTTGCCCTTCAGGACGCCCGCCTGCGTCTTCGACTGGCGCGTCGCGGCCTTGGCGATGCCGAAGTCGATGAGCTTGATCTCGCCCTCGTAGCTCACCAGGATGTTCTGCGGTGAGACGTCGCGGTGGACGACCATGAGCGGCGAGCCGCGCGCGTCCTTCTTCTTGTGCGCGTAGTCCAGGCCCTCGCACATGCGCGCCGCCACGAACGCCGCCATCGCCACCGGCATGCTCTGGTGCAGCTTGCGAAAGCGATTCTGAATCTGGAGCAGATCTTTGCCCCAGATGAACTCCATCGCGATGAAATGCGATTCGGCGATCTTGCCCAGCTCGAAGATCTGGCAGATGTTTGCGTGCGACAGCTGGCCGGCAATCTTGGCCTCGTCGATGAACATCTGAATAAAATCGGCATCCTCGACCATGGTCGGAAGGATGCGTTTGATCGCGATGATCTTCTCGAAGCCCTCGACGCCGAAGCTCTTCGCCTTGAAGACCTCGGCCATGCCGCCGACGCTGATGCGCTCCAGCAGCAAATATTTGCCGAACGGAATGGGCTGACGCACGGCTCTATCGAGAGTAGGTGGCGTGTACGAACCCGGTCAACGAGGAATGTGGCCTGGCAGCCCATGCCGGAGTGCCTCATTTTGTGGGCAATGGTTGCGTCAGGGTGGGCAATGTCTGCGTCCGGCCGGCACTGGGGGCGCGTGGCCACAGCCACGCGGCGACAGCTGAAAGGTGTGGTCCTGGCCGCGCTTGTGCTGGCCACGGCGTCCGGGTGCGGACGCCGCGCACAGCCACCGACGCCTTCCGCAAGCTCGAGCTCGGCCGATGCCGGGCCGGCCGAGGACGCGGCGCCTACAGGAGCGGCCTGCGCCCACGCGCGGCTCGAGCTCCTGGCAGGCCTCACGGTCGAGCGCATCGAGGCCGACCCGGCCGCGGCGCCTGCCGGCGCGTGCATCACGCTGGTGCGCATCGATCCGGCGCGCTTCCGGCTGCGGATCCTCGCCGCCTCGAAGCATGGTGACGGGGCCTCGCGCCCGCTGCCCGAGTGGGTGCGCACGTACGGCGAGACCGGCGGCATCAACACGTCGATGTACCTGCAGAGCGGGCGCTCCACCGGCATCCTGCGCAGCGCCGAGCTGGTCGACCGCGACGCCGACAACGCGGCGATGGGCGCATACCTCGCCTTCGATCCGGTGTCGCCGGAGGACGCGCCCGTGGCGCTCTTCGGGCGCGGCTGCCCAGGCGTCGAGCTCGCCGACGTGCGCGCGCGTTACCGCGGGCTGGTGCAGAACTACCGGATCCTCGGCTGCGACGGCGAGGCCGTGCCGTGGCAGGACGAGAAGCGGTTCTCGGCGGCGGCGGTCGCGCTCGACGAAGGCGGGCATGTGGTCTTCGTGCACTCGCGCACGCCCTGGCAGATGACCGCCTTCGCGCAGCGGCTCGCCGACCCGGCGCTCGGCCTGCGCGCCGCCATGTACGTCGAGGGCGGCCCCGAGGCCTCGCTCTACGTGCGCGCCGGGGCCGGGGGCGCCGCCGAGGAGATTGCCGAGGTCGGCAGCTTCGAGACCGGCTTCTTCGACGCCTCGAACACGCGCTTCTGGGCGATTCCGAACGTGCTGAGCTTCGCGCCCCGGTAGCGCCCCAGGTAGCCGTTCACGGAAGCCTGCTCGCATCACCTCACAATCCCGGGCGACCGTGCCAGCTGGTGCGGCAAGCGCCACATGCCGTTTGCGCGCGCGCTTGTGTGCGGCCGCTTCCCATGGGACACCACGTTCGTCCATGGATCCAGCGCGTCGCGAGCGCGCGACCGGCAGCGGGGCCGGTCTGACGCTCCCACCATCGCTCGAGGAGTACCGCCTCATCCAGCCGCTCGGGCGCGGCGCCATGGGTCAGGTGTTCCTCGCGCACGATGCGCTGCTCGACCGGCCGGTGGCGATCAAGTTCCTCGCCGCCGTCGACCCCAGCCTGGCCGCGCGCGAGCGCTTCTTCATCGAGGCGCGCGCGGCGGCTCGGCTGTCGCACCCGAACGTCGTCGCCATCCACCGCGTCGGCGCGATCGAAGGGCTGCCGCCGTTCATCGTCTCCGAGCTGATCCGCGGCCAGAGCCTGGATCGCTTGCCGCGCCCGGTGGCGCCGGCGCGCGCGCTCGAGCTCGGCATCGGGCTCGCGCGCGGGCTGGCCGCGGCGCACCGGCGCGGCGTGCTGCACCGCGACATCAAGCCGGCCAACGCCATGCTCAGCGACGACGGCGAGGTCAAGCTGCTCGACTTCGGGCTCGCCAAGCTGGTCGAGCCCTCGTCGGCGGGGTCGTCGTCGTCCGCGTCGGCGCAGTGGCTGGCGAGCGCAGCGGCGGCGGCGGCGGCCCAGGCCGCGTCGCTCGCACCCGCGCGCCCGCCGGCCGCACCGGCCGTGCCGCTCGCGCTCGAGGCCACGGTGACCGCCACCGGCGACAGCAACGAGCCGGTCTCCGACGGCCAGCTCACCGCCGCGGGCGCCATCCTGGGCACGCCTTACTTCATGGCGCCCGAGACGCTGCGCGGCGAGCCGGCGACCCGGACCAGCGACGTCTACTCGCTGGGCGCCCTGCTCTACGACCTGCTCGCCGGGGCCGCGCCGTTCCGCCACGTGCCGGTGCGCGAGCTCGCCGACACCGTCGCGGCCACCGACGCGCGCCCGCTCGCCGAGCTGGTCCCCGGCATCGACCCGCGCTTCGCCCAGGTGATCGAGCGCTGCCTGCGGCGCGAGCCGGCCCTGCGCTGGGACTCGGGCGACGCGGTGCGCGAGGCGCTCGAGTCGCCCGTCGCGCCCACGATCGCGCGCGCACCCGAGGGCAACCCGTACCGCGGCCTGGCGCCGT